>JAPLCR010000629.1:0-5774 GCA_026392135.1 Armatimonadota bacterium | reverse complement strand
GCGCTAAAATACCCAATGGCGGAGGGGCAGACGCGCCATGCGCCGCCCCTTTCAATGGTTCGGCGTATCGGTACTGTGCTGTATGTCGCAGGGCATGGCGCAGTCAACGAACAAGGCGAGTTTGTTTCCGACGACTTTGAGGAGCAGATGCGCTATACAATGGAGCAGCTCAGAGCGACGCTGGCGCAGGAAGAGGCGACTTTCGCAGAGGTTGTCATGGTGCGCGGCTATGTGCAAAATCCAATAAACCTCCCGCTTTATAATCAGATTTACCGCGAGTATTTTGGAGAGCCTTACCCTGCACGCACTACGATTGTCAACTGCCTGCCGCCGGGCTTGGAGTTCGAGATTGACTGCATCGCTGAAAAAAAGACGGATACAAAATGAACCGCAATTTCCGAATCGGCGTTATCGCCACAGTATACTACCCCGCATCACACGCCGACGTTATTGTATCACGATGGCTAGAACCGCGCCCCAGTGATAGTGAATGGGGGTGGGGTGTACCGCAATCACGTATTGCTTCCCTTTATGTCGAGCAGTTCCCTCCTCATGATATGCGCGACTTCGCACTGGAAGAGGTCAAGAGCAACCACTCTCCCAGTGAGATTGACATGGCGCGTTGTATGGCGGAGAGACACGAACTACCTCTCTGCGATTCCGTGAGAGATGCCTTGACGCTAGGCGGAGACACCCTAGCAGTGGATGCCGTTCTGCTTATCGGAGAGCATGGCGAGTACCCCTTCAACTCTCTCTACCAAAAACTCTATCCACGCAAAGAGCTTTTTGATGCGATTGTCTCCGTCTTTCGGGAGACGGGGCAGGTAGTTCCCCTCTTTTGTGATAAACACCTCTCTTGGAACTCCGACTGGGCGAGAGAGATGGTTGCGACCGCTCAGACGATGGGCATCCCTTTCCGTGCAGGGTCGAGCCTGCCTCTTGTCGGCTTGAACCCGCCTGTACCCAACCTTGCAGGCACGGCACTGGCGGAGTTTGTAGGGCTATGCTATGTGGGACCCGAGGTATACGGTTTTCACAGTCTGGAACTTATGCAGTCGCTGATTGAGAAACGGGCTGGGGGCGAGGCAGGCATCCGACGAATTACGGCTTACGTAGGTGACGGCGTTGAGAGAGCGATGGCTCAGGGCATCTGGTCGCAAGACCTATTTGAAATGGCTTTGAACGCGACAGAGAGTAAACGGCAAGGCGATTGGCAGAGCAACTGTAGGGGTGTCACTACCTACGAAGGCGCTACCAGCCCTATCGCCTTCGCACTGGAACACAACGATGGATTCCGCTCCGCTCACATTATGCTAGAGGGACATCTTCAAGACTTCACTGCGGCGTTGCGCCTTCAGGATGGAACGGTATTTTCAGGTAGGTGCGCCAGCGGTGATGAGAGCAGTTTCTATGGTCATTTCGCCACGCTCAATGCTCATATCGAACAACTCTTCCTAACAGGGCAGTCTCCAACACCGCAAGAGCGCACCCTGCTGACTACCTTGACTACTGCCGCCTGTATGAAAGCTTTACAGATACCCGGGCAACCTCTCGATATAGTGGGAGACGAAACGTGTACCTACTGAAAGACGCTGAAAAAGAGCACTTCGTGCGCGAAGGGTATCTAGTCGTGCGTGGGCTACTACCGCCAGAGCTTGTCGACGAGATACGAGAGAGCCTCTGCTCCAGTATGGGGATTGACAGGGATGACCCTGCTACATGGACAGGCAAATCCTCATTTCCCGCCGACCTCAATGTGATTGCAACTACGAACCCAGGGCGAACGCCTGCATTTGAATCCGTTGTAGAGCAACTCGTCGGGACTGATTTTCTGCGTGGCACCTGCTTCAGTCCATTTCTGGAATGGAACAGTCTGCCGCCGCAGTGTGAGGGGTACATCCCCGTACTGAACTACCCCACTCCCGGTGAGAGATGCTTTGTGCCGGGCGGCTTTCATATCGATGGAGGAAAGTATGTGACGACCTATCCGGGTCGGTACTTTCTGGCTGTCATGGCTTTTCTAACCGATGTTGGAGAGTATGGAGGCGCAACGGCAGTCCGTCCGGGATCGCATCGGCAAGTATTCGAGAAGTGGTTAGCGGATGAGCATCTGCCGGAAGACCCCTTTGCGGTAGTTCCTGACCTAAACTATGCCGACCCAGTTCCAGTTACTGCACAAGCAGGCGATGTCTGTTTTATGCATAGCGGCTCCGCGAATCACGCAGATACCATCCGCTTCGGGATGAATACCGCAGTAATGCCAGACCCTGAACGGGCTTATCGCCCTAAAAACGGCTCCCCGCAGAGCGGCTGGACACCGATGGACTATACACTACGGACGGATACTCTCTGAGGACACTCCTATCTGCTACGCGCCACACTCATAAATAGTGTAGCGGCTACTGTGACTGTAGTATCAGACTGGTCGTCTCTACTCTAACGAACAAGGGAAACGGGGCAGACGACTCAAAAAAACTACGAAGAGTTCCGCCAAAACTACCGATAAATCTAAAGGGAACTCATTAGAGTAGTTTGCCTGAGAGAAGGAGAGACGTAAATGACGTTTGCCGAGAGTATCTACACTGTCGCAATGGGCGTTCCTCTCCTCTACTGCGCCTCCTGCATCCTCTACCTGCTCCACCTTACTCTGCACGCCCTACTGCTTAGGAGTCGCCTGCTCTTGCTTGCGCCTTCCAGTGCTACAGAGGCTCCTCCCACACCTGCCTCCATAGACAACCCGACTCGATTTGTTCTGTTTTTCCCCGCGCATAATGAGGAGTTGATTTTGGGGAAGGTACTCGATGGCTTAAAGCCTCTCGACTACCCCGCCTCCGCCTATCGCGTGGTGGTGATTGCAGACAACTGTACAGATAGCACGGTAGAGATAGCCCATTCCAAAGGCGTTCTGGTTTGGGAGCGTGTGAACCCCGATGAGCGCGGCAAAGGCTACGCGCTCAACTGGGCGATAGACAGGCTGTTGAAGGTAGAATCCGCCTCTTCTGACAGCGTTCTCGCTGGCTTTGATGCGATAGTCGTCTGCGATGCCGACACTATTCTCTCCCCGAATCTCCTGCAAGCCTTCCATGAGAGCCTGATTGGCGTACTCGGCTAATGTCTTGCGCCCTAGCACTCGTACATATCGTTAAGCCCCTCGGAAGGGAACATTTACGCCTTTCCGAAGGTCTAAAAGGCAATGGTATGGCGTTTGCGCGGGAAGTAGTTGAGCGCATCCCTTGGTCGGGAGCCTCTATTACCGAAGATATAGAGTATTCGTTGCGCCTCTGCCGCGAGGGGTATCGCGTTCAGTTTGTCCCGGCGGCGGCTGTCTGGGCGCAGATGCCCACAACAGCGGCGCAGTCGAAAAGCCAACGCCAACGGTGGGAGGGGGGACGCTATAGTCTACTCTTTTCGCTTGCGCCGCGCCTACTTGCTGAGAGCCTGAGAACGAGGAGCCGTATCCTCCGCGATAGGGCTATAGAGATGTTTATTCCGCCTTTTGCCGAGATGTTTGCCCTTCCGGTACTACTTTTGGGGCTGAATCTAGGCATAAGCCGCCTATTTCACTTCCCAAGTGTCTCCTATTTCACGGTTGCTTGGGTGTTTATTCTGGTATTACAAGGTATGTATTTAGCAGGAGGGCTATGGATTGCCCGTGTACCTGCCAAAATAGCAGTATCCTTGCTAGGTGCGCCTTTTTATATTCTTTGGAAGTTCGGAGTGTACGGAGCCTTACTCGTCAAACGTTCGACGGGAGGCTGGAATCGCACCGAACGCCGTCAATTGTAACGTGCTTACTGCCTAAATAGAAGTAGAAGAGATATGCGACAGATAGTAGGACTATTAGGAACCCCCATAGATATCCTGAATATGCAGGAGGCGTTGGAACGCCTTGAGCAGTTCATAGAGCAGAAGCGGTTCCACCAAGTAGCGACTGCCAATACTGATTTCTTAATCAATGCGCTAGATGACAAAGAGTTAAGTACGATTCTGCGGGAAGCAGACCTCGTTGTACCAGATGGAATGCCTCTCATCTGGGCGGCAAGGCTTATGCGTTCACCCCTCCCTGAACGGGTGACAGGCGCTGACCTCGTGCCGGCTTTAGCCGAACTCGCCGCGCAAAAGGGCTACCGCATCTTCATGCTAGGCGCACGCCCGGAAATCGCGCAACGCGCCCGCGAACGCTTTGAAGAAGACTACCCCGGTATTCAGATAGTGGGTTGCCTCTCGCCGGAAGCGCGTTCGCTGGTAGAGATGGATAGCGAATCTATCCTCAAAGAGATTCACGCCGCAAAGCCCGACATTCTCTTCGTCGCGTTTGGAAACCCTAAACAGGAGAAGTGGATTCACCTGCACCGCGAACAGCTCAAGTCGGTCTCTATCTGCATTGGGGTAGGCGGAACCTTCGACTTCATCGCGGGTAAAACTATTCGCGCTCCGCTCTGGCTACAGAAAACAGGGCTAGAGTGGCTTTTCCGGTTGCTACAAGAGCCTCGCCGCCTCTGGAAACGCTACTATCGGGATATTACGCAGTTTTCGCGCTACCTCATTAACCAGTGGCGAGCTATCTCGTGGGGGCATAGTAAAGGGAGCGGAGAGGTCTTCTACGCCATTTCGGGAGATAGCACCCTTGTCTCTGTGGTAGGCAACTTTTCGGGAAGGGTTCTACCGCGCTTCAAAGAGATTGCAGAGGAGTCCTTCAACAGTCATCGGCATCTGCTTCTTGACTTCCAGAAAGTGACGGGGTTCGACGGGCAAGCACTGGGAACTCTGCTCAATCTGCCAAAACGCGCCGCCTTCCGCGACTGCGATGTGCGCCTTGTCGCCGCCACGCCGCGCATCATGCGTGCCCTCACACAGAGCCAAATTGAAGATGGGGGTTATCAGATAGCACCCACCATTGCCCAAGCCTTTACCAATGTGCGAACCGTAGGCTTGACCTTTGAAGTAAGGCGGCTACAAGGTTGGGCTATCATTCAGTTGCATGGGGCTTCCGAGCGAAAAACTGTCCGCAAACTGGAGATGAAGTGCCATTCGCTTCTGGAGGAGCGTTGCGGAGTGGAGTTGGATTTAAGCGACGTGAGTTATGTAGACACGATTTTGCTGGCTCTGCTTACGGAGCTAGCCGAGAACCATGCAGGGCAGTTTCGTATTCGAGCAGGAGAAGCCTTATTAGAGCGTCTATCACGTGAAAAAATGCAAAATCGCCTTCCGCTCTTCGACGACTCGATAGTTACCAACTCTATGGCACTACCTGCTATCGTAGCGCAGATCGAGCTTGAACCTGTGACTACAGCCGTATCCGCTTCGGAGGACATCTATGAAGTATGAGATGCCTGTTTTCATTCTGCTGATTGCATGGGGGCTTATCATCAAACGTCAGAACCTCAACCTACGCTATATGCTGATGCTTTTTGTAGGCGCATGGATTGCTTACAGTTGGTTGAAAGGGTAAGAGGCGGGTGAAGCAGTCATTTTAAGGCTTGGCTAATAGTACAACAGCCCCCTTCTCCAATTTCATGGAGAAGGGGGCTGTTGCTTGTGCCATAAACTACCAGAGATTAAAACGGTTCGCATCCTCTGCGTAGCGTATGAAAATTTTGCGGCTGGCGTATTCGGAGTCGGGGCGGCTGGGAGTGCTGTGAACTTTGAACGCCTGTTCCGTATGTGGAGAGAGCCTCAGTTCGTAGTCGGCTTCCGTTACAGCATCTATCAGTTTTCCGGCTCTATTGAAGTACTGAACTTCAATGTTTGGGTGCGTCCAAGAGAGGTCGGTA
>JAPLCR010000269.1:4796-7880 GCA_026392135.1 Armatimonadota bacterium | reverse complement strand
TCTCTACTATCTATACTCGAAATGCCAACCGTAGAGCCGCCCCACCCTCCCAGAATAAGGCTTGCGGACGAGTCAGCGACGGGAAACGTCAGTCCACAGAAAAAATCGTTGCCATCCAGTTTTATCGCCTCCAGTGAGACTTCGTAGCTGGTTTTTGGCAGAGTATTGCCAGTCCAGTTGAACCCGCTCAAAGCACTTCCGCTCTGCACTACAACTGCCGCAACATCACCATGAAACTTTTTCTCCACACGAACCTCACCGCCGCCGCTAAAATCCGTCCGTTTCCACCCCACCAGTGACTTCCCATCGAACAGATTCTTCCACTTAACTCCCGCAGTCGTCACGGAAACTTTAGTACTTCCGCTATGCTGTTTCGTCTCAGGCTTCGTAGCTTGAAGAGGTGCGAGCATGGGTAGAGTAGTAGGAGTGTGTAGAGCCATAACCGTCAGGCTATAATGCCTTTCATAATCTCTCCCTGAACGTCTGTTAAACGGAAATCGCGCCCGCTGTATCGATAGGTCAGTTTGGTATGATCTAAGCCGAGCAGGTGCAAAATAGTGGCATGAAGATCGTGAACATGGGCACGATTATCTACGGCATTAAACCCAAACTCATCCGTTGAGCCATAAACAGTGCCGCCCTTAACTCCTCCGCCCGCAAGCCACATTGAGAAGCCGAGGCTGTGGTGGTCACGTCCTTTCGCACCTTCCGAGGTAGGTCTCCGTCCAAACTCGCCGCCCCACACCACCAAGGTATCCTCAAGCATCCCACGAGACTTCAAATCTTTCAGCAGAGCCGCTATTGGCTTATCGCTACTACGTGCATGATTACGATGGTTAGTGATGTCGCCATGATCGTCCCATGGCTGCCCATCACCATAATAAATTTGCGTAATGCGAACACCGCGCTCTGCCAGTCGTCGTGCCATAAGGCAGGCATTCGCAAACTCGCCCCCGCCATACATCTCCCGCGTCTCCTTCGTCTCCTTGCTGATATCAAACGCGTCCTGTGCCTCAAACTGCATTCGGTAAGCCAACTCAAAGGAGGAGATACGCGCATCCAACTGCGGGTCGTGATCGTGCTGGTTTAGGTGCAGTCCGTTCATCTGCTGAAGCAGGTCAAGCTGCTCTCGTTGAACTTTTTGCGGCAGATACGTGTTCTCCACATTTCGCAAAATCCTCTTAGGATTCGTCTCGCGGTTGTTTATATGCGTTCCCTGATAGACACCCGGTAGGAAACTATTACTCCACAGCTGAGGCCCCACCACGGGTTTACCTGGGCACAGGGCTACAAACCCTGGTAGGTTCTGATTCACAGTGCCAAGCCCATAGGTTATCCAAGACCCCATAGAGGGGCGAATTGGTTGCATATTGCCAGAGTTCATCATTAGTAGCGCAGGCTCATGGTTGGGATTATCGGTATACATGGAGCGCACAACACAGATGTCATCAATACACTCCCCCACCAGCGGGAACAGTTCACTGACCTCAATTCCACTCTTTCCATACCGCTTCCACGTAAACGGCGACGGCAAAAGTTTACCGGTCTGCCGAAACCTATTCGCACCGTTCTTAATGAGATCTGGAAGTTGCCCGGCATACTTCACAAGAGAGGGCTTGGGGTCAAACGTGTCTACGTGAGAGGGGCCGCCATTCATAAACAGAAAAATCACGCGCTTAGCACGAGGGCGGAAATGAGATGCTTTCGGCTCTAGTGTGTAGGAAGTAGGCGGCGTAGTTACAGCCTTAGCCTCTGAAGCAAGGACAGAATTAAGTGCCAATGCCCCAAAGCCACCACCAATTCTACAGAGCATATCACGGCGAGATGGCAGGGCAGTGCCTTCCATTATCAGACCAGTGTTATCGCGTTTGTTGTTATTCATGGCTGGAATCTCAATTCCTTTTCTTTTTGATCCGCTACCGATTTAAATAATCTACCGAATGAAGCGCACAGAGACAATACTAAGACCTACAATCGGGTCAAATTCATGGTGGTCGGACGTGACAATTTCTCCGCCTAACTTCTGCGCCAAAGCGATACCGAAGCAGTCCGCGAGTGAAATACGTCCGCGTGCTTTTAGCCGACCTACACTATGCCAAAAATCGCGGCTCATATCATGGCGTTCCATAACGCCAGCGTCGTATAAATCCTTGATGGTCTGTTCGGCGTGTGGTTCGTTCGTCGCCCTCAAAGCGTCATAGAATACTTCGCACAGATTTAGGCTATGTGCGTAGCATAGTGAGTTGGTATCATTTAGAAGCGCTTCAACGACTTCCGCTCCCCTTTCACCAGCAAGATACGCTACCATCGCTGAAGCGTCAAGAACGTAAATGCTCACGGAAGCGACCTTTCTTCGCGGTCAATCTCCTCCTGCTTGCGACGCATGAACTCTTCCGAACTCAAGACTCCCGCATATTTACCCATTGCCGATACGCGGCGATTAGGTTTTGGTGCTAACTCTGGATCGCTATCGGCAAGAGGTTTCTGCGGAGGAAGAATAGTGACTCTTAGTCGTTGTCCTGCGAACTCCGCCTCATGTCGTTTAATCTCTTCCCATGCGCCCTCTATTGTGTAGTCCATAGATTTTCCTCCGCTCCTTACTGGTAGATTATAGCACGACTCGATTTTGAGCTGCAACGAACGAGCATACGTTGCACTGGAATCTAGCGGAAATCTCAAGGATGTAATGTATCACCCTCAAATTCTTTCTTTTGCGCCTCTATCAAAGAAATGAATACTTCCCGAAATCGGTAAAGGTTGTCCTTTAACCACTTATGTTGGTCTTCCCAATGGATTTCCTCAAATGAATCACAATCGGGTCTTTCAAGTGATATAGAGCGGCTCCCTTTAGCCTCTCTCCATTTTCCTAGATTTTCAGCCCCCTGCTTCTCTAGACTAAAGGCATAGTTCTCTAGTATACAGTTATAGCCGTTTGGCGCCTTCTTTGACGAAGGCGGAGTACGAAGAGCTAACTTCACATATATCTTTTTCTTTCTTGGTGCGATTCCTACCTGAAATTGATAATCAGTGCCTTCACTAAAGCCAATCCACGCAACTTTCCTCGGATTGATGCCGACTTTGATG
>JAPLCR010000269.1:1308-4735 GCA_026392135.1 Armatimonadota bacterium | reverse complement strand
GACTTTGATGTCCTTGTCAATCGTGTCAAGGAAAGCCTTCCAGTACTTTACGTTGAAGTCTTCTGTTTCCAATCCTCTTGCACCGACAGGTTTTCTCACTGTTGCTGCTCCTTGTAGGGGTGTAATTGTACAGTAAAATCAGTTTCTGAGTCTAAAGGCTTTCAGGTTTTACAGACATTCAACTGCCGCACAGAATTTCTGCTTTATGAAAGTTTACTTGAACAAGTGTTAGCAAACCTCTAATCTATATACATAAACTCATTGGCACTCAGGAGAGCTTGCGCGTACTGCTCCCAACGGGAAAGGCGCACAGGCGTATTGGCTAGTACAGCAACGGTTTTCACGCCAACGGGCTGCGAAGGCGTTTCAATTTGAGGAGTTAGGAAGCGCAAGCCTAGCGCGACCTCCTTCGCTGTAGGGGGACGGTTATAAGAGAGTAGATAAGCACGGCGAATTCGCGAAGCGTCGTCCTCTTTCGAGTTAGAAAGGAGCCGCACCGCGAACGCCTTCGCCTCTCGCACCATATACTCGCTATTCAGTACGAAAAGTTGTTGGAGGGGAACCGTCGTATCGGTGCGCTTATCGGCTGTCACATTCGGGTCAGGGTAATCGAAGAGTCTCAGCATTGAGTCTAGTTCGTGGCGGCTAATGGCGGCATAGAAGGTTCTTCGGCGGTTGTCTGGGGAACCGAGTGATACAGATGCTCCACCGAGTGTCTCATCTAGTCTGCCCGAAACCGAGAGCATGGCATCACGCCACGCCTCTACTTCCAAACGGCGAATGGGCATACGCCACACAAATCGGTTATCTGGGTCTATCTCATAGTGATGTTTGTTCGTTCCACTACGCATCTTATATGTCGCGGAGAGCATTATCTTCCTGTGCAGTGTTTTCAGCGACCAGCCGTTCGCTACAAAGTCTGCCGTCAGGTAGTCCAGTAGTTCCGGATGCGTAGGTAGTTCGCCCAGCGTTCCGAAGTTATTGGTCGTCCGCACTATTCCTGTACCAAAATGATGTTGCCACACACGATTCACCATAACACGGGGCGTAAGAGGGTTTGTGTCCGCGGTTATCGCGTTAGCAAGCTCCAAACGCCCACTCCCCTGCTTAAACGGAGGAGCGTTCTCACCGGAGAGGATGGCAAGGAAGCGACGTGGAGCCTCTTCACCGGGATTTTCGGGGTTGCCGCGAAGCAGAACACGGATGTTCCCGGCTGATGGAGTGTCCGCAAGAGCGTGCGCGAAGTCGCTCACTTTCAAGCGTCGAAGCTCCGTACTGATGGTGGCATAACGCGCTTTTGGGTCTCCGGTGAGAACCTCACCAAGCCGCTCACGCGGAATCGTTAGAACACCCTCCCCGCCAAGGATCGCATCTAGCAGAGCAGCTTCTGACTTCTCTAAACTTTTTTGGCTTTTATCGGCAGGCTTCGCGTTCTTCGCGGCTTCACGTGCTTGAACGAGTGTCTGAACCCTTGACTGAAACGCATCTGCGACCTTCTTGATATCCGCAAGTGCAGTTTCTGACTTAGAGTTATCCGCACTTGCGTTTTGCTTTTGAATGAGTTTGTACCAATCCGCCAAATAGAGATTGTTATTCCCACGTACATCGGCGAGGTAGTCTACCCAGTTTCTGAGAACCGCCCGCTCTATTTTTTCATCGTTGGCGAACTGAGCGACAGTGAGGGACGGCGATAGCTTCTTGCGGTTGGCGTACGTCCAAGCTTCAACAAGATATTTAGAGATTTCAGGAGTGAGACGTTGCCGCACATACTCCGTATGCTCATTAACGAATTTGTCTACCTCTTCCGTCTTTTTCCGGAGTACCTCCTCTCGGTTGCCAAGGGCTTCGCCCTTTCCGTTCGAGGTCTGTGCGGAGGTCTCTATCGGAACCTCACGGTACGAAGTGTTCGCAAAGATACCTGCCAAGCCGTAGTAGTCTTTTTGTGTTATGGGGTCGAACTTATGGTCATGGCACCTAGCACAGGCTACCGTAAGCCCCAGAACACCCCGCGTAAGCGTATCAATACGGTCATCGTACTGGTCGTACATCTTCGCATCACCATAATAAACAGGTCCCATAGCAAATAGACCAAGTGCGGGCAGCTGCTCATGAACATCTGTGCCACCAAGCAGGTCAGCGGCAATCTGCTCCTTGATGAACCTATTGTAGGGCATATCCGTATTCAAGGCACGCACTATCCAGTCGCGATACCGAAAACCTTGAGGATAGAGACGCGGCTCGAAACTGTGAGCTTGATCTTCACCATACCGCGCAATATCTAACCAAAATCGCCCCCAGCGTTCTCCATAATGAGGGTTCGCTAGCAGGTTATCCACCACTGTCTCCCATGCTTTCGGAGACCTATCTATCAAAAATGCCTCCGTCTCTTCAGGGGTAGGAGGCAACCCAATAAGGTCGAAGTAGGCACGGCGAATAAGAGTGCGTCTGTCTGCATAGCCTACCGGCGATAGCCCCTTCGATTCCAGTTTGGCAAGTATGAAAACATCAATTGGATTCTGTGCCCACCCCTTCCGCTTAACTACTGGTATCTGTGTCTTTCTGAGAGGTTGCCATGCCCAGTGAGAGCGTAACCGTTTCTCTCGCAACACCTCATTGGCAGAGGGGCGAAGAGAGTTTATTATAGCTTCATCCGGCGATGGAGCACCCATTTTTACCCATGCAGTCAAATCCGCAATAACGGCTTCGGGCAGTTTGCCCTTCGGCGGCATCTGCATACCCTGATGCACGTATCGTACCGCCTCTATCAAACGGCTCTTTTCAGGGTCACCCGGTACAACTGCCGCCCCGCCTGCCCCTCCCTTCAACATGGCACTTCGCTGGTCAAGAAAAAGATTGCCTAGTGAGGTTTTCGCCGCACGAGAGTGGCAACTATAGCAGTTTTGAGCCAATACAGGGCGTACTTTTTTCTCAAAAAACTCTATGCCTGCACTCTCCGCAGGGGAGGTGGGCGGCGGTAAACCCACGGCGCGTGGCGCAGGTTTCGGCTTAACTTGAGCGTTGGCAAAGGAGGCTAACGACACTCCAAAAACAAGAAGCATAGTGGATATTAGCGAATGACGCATATTCAGCAAAGGTCTCCCAAGTGTAGTGTCGCCCGACCGCTTCTCCCTGAACTATCAACTCACCTCTTACATTGTATATGTAGAATGGACAGTGTCAGGGAACCAGTTAGTACGCGATAACAACACAAGCCTCATCATGACAGTATTCAGAATACAAAACAGGTTAGATTAAAGATACCTCAAAATGTTACACCGTGTACCAGATAGTCACCTATAAGAGTTCACCCTGTTGAAATTGAGCCGCACAACTCGCAAAAAACGTAACACAAAACTGATTCGTACTCGAACTACTAGGCGGGGTATTTGACCGCAATATTGGCTCTATGGAAGCCCCCCTGCCAACT
>JAPLCR010000269.1:0-1237 GCA_026392135.1 Armatimonadota bacterium | reverse complement strand
CTTTTGGGTGAGTGGGTGGGCTGAACGTCCGCAACTCCAGTTTCAGCAGGACGTTAGCACCTGGCGCAGTGCCGATTTTCAGAACGGAGGCTCCCGTACCGATCCTCATCGCCTGTGCGTTCACAGGAACACGCCCTACCTCTCGCCACGTCGAATCTGTGACCACAGCCTCGGCTCCCCCTGAATACTTCACGTTACCACCAGAAGGCAACGAAATACCTCGCGTGTCGCACACCCGTACACCATTGATGTCCAGCGTGAGACTAGCGACAGGCTCCGCTTTAGTGGAGTGGAGTGTCCACTGCAAAGGTTGTACTGCTTCCGTGTTTTGAAATGAAAACTCTGCCTCGCTACTCTCATTAGGCTCGAAAGTAAAGCGTGTCGAGTGTACTTCGTAAAGATCCCATCGGCTCTTACCTACGGCACGTAGATGAAACTCACGCCTATTATCCCTCAAAGCCGCCTTAATGGGAGTAGGAAAGGCTCTCGACATTCGCGCCGTCTCCCACTGGCGAATCAACTCAAGGATGGCAGTAGTCGCTCCAAAGCGCCTCTGCGTGTCCGCCGATGATGGGTCGGCTTCCAGTTGGGCAGTGCTAGCAAGGCTCGAAGCAAGGGCAAAACCTGCATCAAATCCAGCAGAACGTGCCAACAACCACTCTGCATCCTCCATACTGGTGTCGGGGCGAAGCGCAAACCACCCAAGCATACGGGGCATGAGGTTGCGCTCAAAATAGACCTGATTTTTGAACCTGTATAGCGTCTGGCTTTCACGGAAACCAGCATACCATGGCTCGCCCCAGTTCATACGGGTAGCAATATGCCAATTAAAATGTCCGGGGTTGCTGGCATCGTTGATGTTTCCACGCAACTCCGGTGCTAAGTGGTCGTACCATGCCTTGGTAAAAAGTGTCCGCCCATATTGCCCCATCCCTGTCGACCAGTTGCCTTCCAAGCCATCCATAGAGATTTGTAGGGTCTTTGTATGATTACAGAGGTTCGCGATGTTCCTAGCAACCTCTTGCGAAAGTGCCGCATCCGTCAAAAAAACTTGATACTCGTGGTCAAGAAGCTTTTTAACACTACTACCTACTCTATGCTCCATTATGGTCGTTCCCCACGCACCGCGCAGACAATTCACTAAGCGCCACGGAGCAGAGGACGAAACAGATTCATAGCGGATTAACTCCTCATCAATCATCACGGTATTTAAAGTGGTGTTCTTTATATAGACATC
>JAPLCR010000635.1 GCA_026392135.1 Armatimonadota bacterium | reverse complement strand
CTTCTGTAGAATACGCTCTTACATCTCAACCCTACGCAAGCAGGGACAATCGGTATTGACTGCACTACAACTTCTACTCAAAGGGAAACCTCGTTTCCCAGCGAGATAGCCTGAGTAGTTACCTTGTAGCACTGATTTACCTTGAGGTTCCCGGGCATCTCGGCAGGAGGATGTGGATTGGCTCGCTTCGCTCTGCGCCACTGAAGGTCACCGTTCTGCCCTGTGTGTCAGACCGCAAATAAAAGTGGCAATGGGTTTTAGGGCGTTTATGGTAAACTGCTCGTATGCTAAGTTTAGCCTGCCCCAATTGTTACCAGCCCGACCATATCGTCAAATGCGGCAAGAACCGTTCGGGTTCTCAACGTTGCCTCTGCAAGACCTGCAAAAAGACCTTCGCCCTGACCCCTAACAGCCGCGCCATGACACCCAAAAAAGAGGAGCAAATCCAAAATCTCCTCACCGAACGTATCTCGCAAAGAGGGATAGCCCGCTCCCTTAAAGTCGGAAGGCAGACAATTCGCGCTCTGCAAAAAAAGGGCGGATGCCTTAGAACCGCTCACCTCCACTCTGGTTCCCGCCCCCTAAGAGGAGGTTCTGGAGATAGATGAACTCTGTCTCCGCAAGGCACCTGCCTTCTGGGTCTGGGTAGTAATCTCGCGTACAACGCATCAGGTTCTGAGTTTCGCCTTTGGAGACCGCACCGATACTCTTTTAGAGCAGGCTTGGTCTCTGGTTCCCCAAGAGTATCAGGCGAAGCCGGTTTGCACCGACCATTGGGGAGATACTCCCGTCTGTTTGGCACTGACCAGCACACCGCTTGCGACAAAGGGAGCGGATTGACCAGCATTGTGGAAGGCTAGAACACGAAATGGCGGCAACGGCAGTCGGGTTTTGTGCGCCGCTATTGTGGAGTGAGTACTAACATTCAAGACGATATCACCCGACGCTTTCGCCTGCTCATTGACAAACACAATCACAAAGCGAAACAGACATCCTAACAACAGATACTATCAACGCAAAAAAAACTATAGCAACCCGGGGTTTTATGAACGCGGAGGTATAATAACGTTAGACTACTGGCTTACCTCCACCCTAGCGTCGACTCCGCCCCAAAGAGAGATACCATGGCAGACCCCAAACTTTCCCGCGAAGAGATGATACAGCAGGATGTAGCCGACCTTAAAAGTCTCGGCTATACACAACAACTCTTTCGTGAGATGGGGGGGGGTTCCAACTTTGCGATCTCCTTTTCGATAATCTCCATACTTACCGGTGCTGTGCTGCTCTATGGGACAGGGCTAAAATTCGCAGGACCTGTTATCAATTCGGTGGGGTGGCCCCTCGTCAGCCTGTTCACTCTGCTGGTGGCGGCGAGCATGGCGGAGATAGCCTCTGCGTATCCAACAGCGGGCGGTCTCTATTTCTGGTCATTCCGTTTGGGCGGTAAGGGATTTGCTTGGGTGACGGCATGGTTCAATATGGTCGGACAGGTGACTGCTACAGCGGCGATTAATATGGGGGCGGCAATTTATTTTGTTGGTGCTTTAACGCGCCTGCTACACATCCCTGACGACTATAAAATACCAGTGTTTGGCTCTCTCTCGAACTGGTATTTTCAAATCTGCGTGATGGTTTTGCTACTGATACCGCAGGTTCTTATTAACGCTTTTGGTATTCGGCTCACCGCGAAACTGAATGGTATTAGCGTGTACTGGCATCTTATTGGGGTATTCGTAATTGTTGGGCTGCTGACCTTTTTTGGGAAGTACCACAGCGATTTAGGTTTTCTGTTTCAGTATACAAACTCGGTTACACCGCTGGATGCCTCTTCCTCTTTGATACATGAGCAGACCGTTCCTGCGCTTGTGATTGGCGCGTATAGTATGCCTTCACCTCTGTTCACCCTCTTTCCATTCCTCAAATCGTTTTATAACGCTGCGCCGTTCGCGCTTATCTTTACGTTAGGGCTACTACAAGCCCAGTGGACATATACGGGGTACGATGCCTCGGCGCACGTAGCGGAAGAGACGATAATGGCGCGAAAGAACTCGGCATGGGGTATTTTCCTCTCTGTGCTTGTGTCGGCGGTAGCGGGATATATTCTTCTGCTTGTGCTAACATGGTGTATTCCCAGCAGAGATATTGCGAAGACTGCAAATGATGCCTACCCCGTTCTCTATATCGCTACAGAGAATCTTTCTGCGTTTATGGCAAACATGGTGGCGGTGATTATCGGTGTGGCGATGTGGCTGTGCGGCTCGTCGTCCATTGCCTCAATGTCGCGAATGTGGTACGCCTTTTCGCGTGACAACGGTATGCCGGGGGCGAGACTAATTAAGCAGGTTCACCCCAAGTACCATACGCCGATATGGGCGATTGTTATATCAAGCCTTTTCTCGGTGGTGATATGCCTCT
>JAPLCR010000396.1:10150-12742 GCA_026392135.1 Armatimonadota bacterium | reverse complement strand
GCGGGGGCGTGTTGCGGGGGAGCAGGTAACACGAGAGTGCTGAAAACGGTAAATAGGGTCAATAGTGAAGTCACAAGAACGCCTCCTTGTAGTAATACAGGCATATCTGTAGTTTACCCACTCCCGTTCGCAAATTCGAGGAGGAGATACGAACTCTTCGCCTAATCTACAAGTACACGCTATAGGAGAACCCATTGGAAGATAACAAACAACTTTCCCCCGATACTGAAGATGAGGGCGAGCAGGCATCGCCCCAGTCACTTGAGTTTAGAAATATGTGGCTAATTCTGGGATTAGGCTGGATAAGTACAAACGTCGGCTACTCCGTTATGGCATTGCCCTTAAAGTTCATGCTGAAAGACGGTATGCACATCAGCGCGGCGATGATGTCGCAGTTCATGTTTATAGGTCACTCCACGAACTACATCAAGCCCGTCGCGGGGATACTTATCGATTACATTCCGCTCTTTGGGTATCGCCGCCGCTCCTACCTTCTGCTCAACCTCTGCCTCTGCGCGATTGGCTACCTCTTCTTTTCGTTCCTGCCGCACAAGTTTTACCTCCTCCTCGCCACCTATACCATTATGTATATGACAGTGGTGTTTATCAGCGCCACCCTAGGCGGGGTCATGGTAGAGACGGGGGCGAAGTTCAGAACCGCAGGGCGGTTGACCGCGCAGAGGATAGGCTCCTTTCGTGTCGCGGCGATAGTAGGCGAACTTAGCGGCGGCTTTTTGGTAAAGTTTCCGCTCTATTTTGCAACCAGTATCACGGCACTCTGTCATATTATCCTTATACCGCTCTACTACAAAAACCTAAAAGAAGAGCGTTCCGCTAAAATAAATCGCGAAGGGCTACGAAACGTAAAGCAGCAGTTTGTCGCCCTCTTTCATAACCGTAGTCTGATGAGCGCCGCAGTGATGATATTCTTGATAGCGATAGCGCCAGGCTTTGGAACTCCCCTCTTCTACTACCAGACAAACACGCTCCATATTCCTCCAACCTACTTGGGAGTGTTAGGGGTTATCGCCGGAACGGCGGGGGTAGCCGGAGCGTGGTTCTACACCCGATTTTGTAGACGCTTCAGCATCCGCGCCATCCTCTTTTGGAGTATCGTTCAGCACTCCATCGGCACACTGCTCTATCTCTTTTACCACGACAAGAGCTCCGCTACCTGGATAACCGCTATAGAGGGGTTGACAGGTATCCTCGCAACGCTCCCTGTATACGACTTAGGGGCGCGGGCAACGCCAAAAGGAAGCGAGGCGTTGGGCTACTCCATTATGATGAGTGTCTGGAACCTGAGTTCTGGGCTATCAGACTGGATAGGCTCCAAGCTGTTCGATATACTTCACCAGTCCTTCACGCCGCTCATCTACCTCAACTCGGCAACAACACTCCTCGCTCTTATCGCGATTCCGCTACTGCCCAAAGCCCTCTTGATACAGAAGGACGCGCACTAAAAAGAGACAAGCCCTCACCCCCGTCCCCTCTCCCAATTCTGGGTGAGGGGTGACTGAGTTAGAGAGTATTCTGCGTAGCGATGCGCCTACTTTCTCGAAAGGTTGTGGCGCAATTTAACAAATATGTATCCCAAAAGGAACTACGAACCATGCCGACAAAAATCGCCTTGCAGATGTACACCCTCCGCGACTACACCAAGACCGCGCAAGATTTCGCGCAGACGCTAGAACGTGTCCACCGTATCGGTTACGCCGCTGTCCAGCTCTCCGCTGTCGGCGCAATGGATGGCAAGACCCCGCAAGTCTCCGCAAAAGAGGCGCGTAAACTGCTGGATAGCAACGGAATACGCTGTGTAGCGACCCACCGAAACTGGGACTCTCTCGCGCACAACACCGATTTTGAGATAGAGTTTCATCACGATCTGGGTTGCGATTTCTGCGCGATTGGCGGAATGCCAACCGAATACAACGCCATGGGCGCGGATGGCTACAAGCGTTTTCTGGACGAATCCGCCCCTGTCATAGAGAGACTGAACTCTGCGGGCATACGCTTCGGCTACCACAACCACGCCCACGAGTTTCAACGGTACGAGGAGCATCACAAGACGTACTACGACACCTTTATCAATTCGCCAAACCCACATTTTTTGTTGGAGATTGATGTCTACTGGGCGGCGCACGCGGGAGTCAATCCCGTTCGCCTATTTGAACGTTTGAAGGGGCGCGTCCCGCTAATTCATGCCAAGGATAAAGAGGTGGTAAAAGAGGGACCCGTTATGTCGCCAGTGGGAGAGGGCAACATGGACTGGGACGGAATCATCAGAGCCTGTAAAGCGGCGAAGGTGGAGTGGTACGCCGTCGAGCAGGATACCTGCCGCCGCGACCCGTTCGACTGCATTCGCTCTAGTTATCAGTTCTTGCGGGAGCGGGGACTGTAGTACACCTGCATATTTCCCTAAAATAGTAACTCACCTTACGCACCGTCTTGCAAATAGGGTTTCAGACGGCACCCCCCCTCTAAATCTCCCCCTTCACAAAGCTCACAGGGGTATGTATTGGAAGGCGATGAGATACGGGAGGTTATCTGTACCTGCCCTCATCCCGTCCTGCGGACACCCTTCGCCCAATT
>JAPLCR010000396.1:4784-10086 GCA_026392135.1 Armatimonadota bacterium | reverse complement strand
TGGCGATACCGTTTTTTGTGTACAAAATCCGTACATTCCCCTGTAAGCCTTCACAGAGGGGAGCCTTGCAATACTCCCGTTTATCGCCAACTTTTAAAGAGTGAGGTAAGCCTTTTTATATCGGCATTTACCCTTCCCTTTGTAAAAGGGGCAAGGGTTGGGCAAGAAAAATACGCTTGTTCATGGGCGTTGCATTAGGTCGTTCCCTACCTCTGAGAATGAGAGGCAACCACAGAAGACGCGAAAACAGCACCGTATTTATCTACGCGTACATACGCCACTGCCACTCTTGATACGTACATAGGTAGTCTTCCCACGATTAGGCAATGTCTTTTCCTCAATAAGAAAACGCGTTGGATATTTTTTTAGCAGTAGGTCACTCAGTTTCTTGTGTCCATAGTTTCGTGCCTCGAAATCAGGGCGCACACGAACCAGATAACTTCCCAAATTAGCTAACGCCACACACCCGCTTTCATCCGCATTATCTTCAATGGCTTTGGCAATGAAATCCTCTACCTCTGGTTTGTTAGCAATTATGCTATCCATCGGCTTTCTTACCTGTTTAACGGGTTGTGATTGCACAGGGATGACTGGTTTTGCCACCTGTTTTTTGGGAGAGGGATTTAATGCTTTTGGCTCCAATACCTTGGGTTGAAAAATCTCCGTAAATATAAACTTATCACAAGATACGACGAAGGCATCAGGTGTTTGCTTTCTACCAAACCCGTAGACCATCAAGCCCTCTTCACGCAATCGTTGAGCTAAGCGTGTGAAGTCGCTATCGCTAGAAACCAGACAAAATCCGTCAAAGCGTTGCGTATACATGAGATCCATTGCATCGATAATAAGTGCGCTATCAGTCGCGTTTTTTCCTGTTGTATAAGCGAACTGTTGGATTGGAACGACAGAATGCTTAAGGAGAGTACTCTTCCACTGTGCATGATGAGGGGCTGTCCAGTCACCATATATCCGCTTCACACTCGCGACACCGAATTTCGCCACCTCCGCGAGGAGTGCCCCAACAACAGAGGCTAGTGCATTATCCGCGTCAATTAGTACCGCCAAACGCCTCTGCTCATCCTCGGACTCTATCTTTACAGACATACTACGTGGTTTGGTCAATCTTCATCTCCTTAACATATCTCTTGCATATCAACAAAGCCCCTACCGCCCTCCCCACGCCCGCCGCGCCCAGCTCTCCATCGCGTCGTACCTGTCTTCCCATGTTGTATACATCGCGCCGACGATACTGGGAACGCTTTTGGTCTTATCTAGCCAGTCAGCAATCTCTACGCCATTCTCATCACTGTCGTAGTAGCCGGAGAGAATCTGCCGTAGCCCTAAGTCCGCAAAAAACTTGCAGTTTTTCCCCTTCAAACCACCGTGCCAGTTCACGATGCCAACGTCCTTATCGAGTCCCTTCCACGAGCCTTTCAGAGAGCCGTTCACCGCGTAGTAGTGGTCAACTGCGTTATGGAGCGGGTCGAACATATCGTTCCACACCCAAATCTCCGCGTCAGGACGCGCCTCACGAATAATCTGCGCCGCCTTATGAACATTCCAAGCCAGCAGTTCTCCCGCCGTCATCTTCTTGCTCTGGCACAGGTAGCACTGGTTCATCACGCGCATCTCATCATGCGACATCAAGAACGCGGTGGGATGAAGTAGGGCGTTCGCCTGCTTCACCTCCTCGCGCCAATCCTCAAAAACTTTAGGTTCGCTGATACAGTAGTTGACTCTATCCTCGTAGACGATAATGGGGTGATAGTAACTCACTCGGAGGCGTTCGCCGTTCGCTATTCGCGTGTTCGGCATGAGTTTGATGGTTGGCGCATCGTGGTAAGCGAGCCAAGGGTGAAACTGCGGGTCTACAATTTTCTGGTAGTCGCGTCCCTCCTCGTAGGTCGTTCCGCGCTCCCCACGAACCGTCACAGGGCAACCGGGACGGCGAATCACATTAACAAGTCCAATCTCCTCAATTTTAAGGTCATCCCACCACATTTTGCCCGCTTTTCCGTTCCATGTTCCGAGGTAGAGGAGAGCGTTTGAACTACTGAAACTGTTGAAAACGAGATTGTACTGCTTCCACTCCTGCGTTTTGTCGGTGTGGAAGGTCTGAAAACTAAGCGAACCCTGCGCGTCCGGCGTGAGTATTTTCACCTCTGCATCGGCGGGAGCAAGGTTCTCCGTTTTAAGCCAAAAGGAGATGCGATACTGCCGCTGGGGCTGCAGTTTTATCGGCTGGTTGATACGACAGTGCGCGTACTGATTCTTACTAACGCTCTCCATACGCAGGGAGGTTTTGCCGCTATGTGTTACCTCATGGTCGGCGAAAGTGGTCACACCTTCGTCGTCTTGAAAGCCCCACCCATTAAAGTGATTACCGCGCACACTCTCGAAATCGGCGTTATTGATATGCGTAGGGTTGTCCGGCGTGAAGAGAGCTCCGCCGCTATTCACCGTGAATAGCGCGTCCTTCGCGAGAACGCCCTCCACGTAGTTTCTATCTCGCGCCCCTCCCATAACTATCGCAATCAGGTCGAGACCGTTCGCTTTGGCGGCGCGGCGAAGTTCAGGGGCTTTCGCAGCGGGAATGTTGTAAGAGAAGGCGACTCCGTTGTATCCGCTCGCCTTCGCACGTGGAAAGCGGGCAATCATCTTGTCCACCTCTTTGGGGTCGCTCATATCGCGCCATACAAATAGCCAACGCTTTTTCATAGCCGAGGCGGTAGTGAAATTTGGGAGAGCGAAGGCGGACGGGCAAAAACGAAGGCTCATAGCAACCGCTAGAAGGATGAGAACTGAGCGAAGGAATCGTGAAAACATGGATTGCCTCTAAAAGGGTTGGATAGCGATAGACTTCTCCAAACCTTACTCCAATTCCTGCCGTGTTAAAACTGTTTTCTCTTTCTGAGGCGCGTATAGGAGTTGAGGAGAACATTCCAAATCGGGTAGTAATTTGCCTAGTTCCTGCGTGAAATTGGTGTGCAGAGTGTGCTTGTATAAAAGCGAAACACACTCCTTACAGATTGGAGTGTGCCTCGCTTTTCAGTGTAGCAGTAAGTGTGAGCCTTACGGGATTATTGTGAGGACTGCCCCGCTTGCCGTACTGCTTAAGTAGTCCACATCGCCATCAAAAAAAACGGCGACGGTATGCGCCCCTAATGTCGAGGTAGTAGGAACCACGTAAACAAGATTCGCAAACCCCGCTCCGTCCGTAATCGAACTGCCTACAGCAACCCCATCAACCTCGAAGCGAACCGTCGCGCCCGAAAGAACTGCCCCATCCGAAGTACGAATCAGACGCGCCTTCAGATTCACGTTATGCCCAACACGCCCTGCGACAGAGTTAAGGCGCAGACGAGTAGGAGAGTGGGTGACGGTAAACGTAGAAGTCGCGATGGATTCGTTGTGGTTTGCGTCACCATAGAACTTCGTGATGAGAGTTTTGGGTCCATACCCAAAAGCGTTGCTGACCACGTAAGGAAGAACCGCTCTTCCTACTCCGTCGGTAGTAGCCCGTCCAATCTCGGAGCCTTCCAGATAAAAAGCCACCTCTTTGAAACTGAGAAGTGCAGAATCTGTCAGCCGTCGCAATGTTACCGTGAGGTTACGAGTGGAACCGACCGCACCGCTGTCATTACCCATCCGTAGGCGTGTGTCCGCCTTGTTTACGGTTATCACTGCCGCACCGCCCGATAAAATAAAACCTGCGTCTCCGTAAAACTTAGCAACCACAGCGTGCGTACCGACCACTATCGTAGTGGGAGCAGGGTGGCGAACCGCTATTCTGCCCGCCGCGTCCGTTGTCGCAACTGCTTCGACACTACCATCTATAAAATAGGTTATCGATTTCCCTGGTAGAGGCAGACCAGTACGGGCATTGCGTAGAAGAGCCTTCATATTGAAAGGCTGTGCGTAGTTTATCGTAAAATTGGGGGTTGTCAGAACAGTCGGTTGTCGCTCCGCTTGTAGCGTCGCGGCATGAAACCAGCCCATCGATATAGCCGTCTGGTTGGTCAGCCCCGGAACTACGTCAGGTACGGTACGCCCAACAGTGGTTCCATCTCCCAACTGCCCACCGTAGTTCGCCCCCCACGTCAAAACCGTCCCGTCACTCTGCAACGCCATACTGTTCTGGTTACCTGCGCTTATCTGAGTGATATTCACCAGCCCCGAAATGGGAACTGGAGTCAGTCTTCCTGTGGTAGTACCATCGCCCAGTTGCCCCGCATAGTTTTGCCCCCATGCGACAACACTCCCGTCACCTAGTATAGCAACAGAGTGCTCCTGACCTGCCGATATTTGCATAACATTGGTCAGACTGGGCACGCTGACGGGGGTAAGACGAGTAACCGTGGTTCCATCACCCAACTGCCCCGAGTTATTTCGCCCCCAAGCCCAAACAGTGCCATCGCTTTTCAGCGCGAGAGCGTAGTAACCGCCCTCTGAAACCTGGATCACGTGGTCAAGCCCCGTTACCACAACTGGAGAGGTACGATTCGTAGTTGTTCCGTCGCCAACTCCGCCATAGTAGTTAAAACCCCATGAGTAGACCGTTCCGTCCGATTTGAGTGCCATCGAGTTGGTCTGGTTACCCGAAATCTGAACGATACCACTAAGAGAGGGAGCGCGAGTAGGTATCTGCCTACCAACAGTAGTGCCGTCTCCGAGCTGCCCCATAAAATTGGCTCCCCAACCCCATACAGTACCATCCGATGCAAGTGCCATCGAGTAGGCAGAACACGCCACTACCTGAACAATACGTGGAAGACCAGGCACGAGTGTGGGGATAAGGTGGTCGGCAGTCGTTCCATCTCCAAGTTGACCATAGATATTGTTGCCCCACGCGTATACAACCCCTGTTGCGGTAAGAGCGAGGGTGTGTTTATCACCTGCAGATATCTGTATTAAACGGGTAGGGCTTGCAAGTCCTATCGGGCTATCGCGCTCTGTGAGTGTACCATCTCCAAGTTGACCAGAGATGTTCACGCCCCATAGGTGCGCCGTACCCACCTGCGCCGAAGCCTGAATAGTTGACAATACTAGGGAGAGTGTTACTGCTAACAGTAACAGAAAGAGGTGTGATACGTGGGAGATAGTCCCAGTTTTAACATGGTTTTGCATTTCATTCTCCATTGGTTGGATGCCTCCGAACTATTATCGTAATTTAGGGTGTGGAAGTCGAGGGTGATTTTACTAATTCATGTTACGCAGTAAGTAGCCCTCAACCCCTAGCCCCTTCTCCCAATACTGGGCGAAGGGGAACTAAGGCGACCAGTTTACCGGGTCTCTCCTCTGC
>JAPLCR010000396.1:3959-4697 GCA_026392135.1 Armatimonadota bacterium | reverse complement strand
GAGAGGGATGTCCGTTAGGACAGGGGGAGGGCTAGTTCAGATCCTCTGCGTAAGGTGAGCTACTAATTTACTACATCTAAGCTTACTGAGTACAAGCACAACTCCCGCTTCGTATATGGGTACTGTATATACACTCTACTTAAAATCATACGACAATAACACCCATTTGTCAAGGCAAAAAACACCAGTTTTTTCAAGTGAGACTGAGAGGTGTACAACATACCCATCTTGTGCAGGGAAGGTTTAGAGCGTGTAAAGGAAAAAGAGACTACCCAACTCTCCCTTGAACTGATATACTAACACTACAGCACCTGTCAGGTGTACCGCCTTATGCCATCGTCACACCTCCCCAAAACGGGAAGAGAGGAATTCTATCAAACGGTATGAAAAAAGCACTCTTCATCGCTCTGTTAATCGCCTCAGGCTACAATGTTTCCGCGCAAGAGTCTCCTCCAAAATTCATTGTCTCGGAACCTCCTGACAGCCGATTCCTCAGCTTCGATAAGAGCATGATTGAGTTCATGGAGAGACGAAGTATTCCCGGCGGCACGCTGGCTGTCGTAAAAGAGGGACGGCTTGTGTATGCTCAGGGTTATGGCTTCGCCGATAAAGAGCGCAAGGAGAAGGCACGTGCGACCTCCCTCTTCCGGATCGCCAGCATCTCGAAGCCGATAACCTCTCTTGCGCTCCTCCACCTCATGCAAGAGAAGAGCGCAAAAATCTCCCTCGAAACTCGTG
>JAPLCR010000396.1:0-3928 GCA_026392135.1 Armatimonadota bacterium | reverse complement strand
TGCTGCTCGACACACAACCTACTCTCGAACCGGGTAAGGAGGTTGACCCTCGCTTCCGGAAAATCACCATTCTCAACTTGCTACAACATACAGCCGGGTGGGATAGAAATAAGTCGGGAGACCCCATGTTCGACTCGGCGAACATCGCCCAGAAGGTAGGAGACCCCGCCCCTGCCTCTCCTAATTCGATTATTCGCTACATGATGGGGAGACCCCTCGACTTTGAGCCGGGAACAAAGGAAGTCTACTCTAACTTCGGCTACTGCGTTTTGGGGCGTATTATAGAGCACGTTTCAGGTAAGAAGTATGAGCAGTACGTAAAAGAGGAGATTCTAGAACCGATGGGGATTACACGGATGCGGTTGGGGAAATCGCTACACTCTGGGAAAGCGCGAGGTGAAGTCACTTACTATCAGCCCAATCTAGGAGTGACTCCGTCCGTCTTTCCGCAGGGAGACAGAGAGGTTCCTTGGTGTTATGGAGGCTTCAACCTTGAGGCAATGGACTCTCATGGAGGGTGGCTCGCTTCAGCAGTAGACTTAGCAAGGTTCTGCGCGAAACTCGACTCTCCTGCCCCTGCGCTCCTCAATCCTGAGCTGCTTCAAGCCCTCTATGCGCGTCCCAAACCTCCTGTCGGGCTGGAATCAGATGGTAGCCCCAAAGCCGCCTACTACGCCTGTGGTTGGATGGTGCGTCCTGTAGGGAAAAAGGCGAACTACTGGCACACGGGAAGCCTACCGGGAACATTTAGCCTAGTCGTGCGCCGCCACGATGGTATCAGCTGGGTAGTTCTGTTTAATCAGCGTTCCGAAGGAGACACACCATCCGATAACGATATAGACCCCGCGCTCCACATCGCCGCAAACGCCGTAAAAGACTGGGGGAGCCATGACCTGTTCTCACGCTATTTCCGATAGGCTACAGGGTCAATCCCCTTTTTTTTGTAACGGAATCTGCACTCCCTCTTTGCCGCCCAAGGTAGTCCACTTAGGGTTCAAAATGGTAGTAAAGTCTTTGAGCGGAACTGTGCGCGGAACTGTCTTGTTATCCATAAAGTGAGAGAATACGTTCGAGGTATCGTTTTTTGTCCAGCTATCGTTCAGGTGAAAAGTCCCTTCAGGGTAGGTATACCCGCGAACGAAATACTGCCCGCCTAACTTATAAACCTCCCACTGCGAATCTCCTGACTGCAACCCTGCATCTTTAGCACGAAGCATTATCTCGTTGGGGTCAGCACCGTTTGCAAGTTCGTGTAGCTGATACAGATTCGCAAAGCCGGGTCTGGTTTCAGTGACATCAGAGGTGCGTATAGTCTCTTCTACTACAGGACTACCTTCAATCGCTGGGTATTCAGTATTAACTGAATACGCTGGTCTAGAATACTCCACAGAACGGCTAGAGGAGCGTGCAAAAGCCAAAATCGCGAGCAGATTTAACATTAACGAACCCACAATGACACAAGACAACACAAAATTCCGGAACCTGAAACCTCTTTTCGCGGTAACAGCAGGTACAACGACCGCCGCAGTAGCCGCTTCACGCTTCACGTTCTGTTGCCTCTGTATCTCAGAATACACATCTTGTGGACTAACACGTAGTCCTAACTGCTCTATCGCATCACCAATCGCGATGGTATCTTGCTCTATCCCCTCACGCCGCGACTCTATGGCGGCAACTGCCTGCGCCAGTTCTGACGGCGTTACGCGTAGGTTCGATATGGGGCTAACGTAGCCTCGCTGCTCCTCCTGTTCATGCTGTAACATTCACACATCTCCTCACCATTCTGAATCTAGTCGCTCATATCCTCAAGTAGACGAATAGACTCTCCTCTGCGTTTCACTTTTCTCCGCCCACTGCCACTCCTATCCAGTAACTCTCCGTAAGCAGATACTTTCTCGCTACGTTTCGTACCTGTTCGGCTGTCGTAGCCTCCACACGCCGTAGATACTCTTCCGGTTCGTCCAACGGGAGTCCGTACACGGAAATCATCGCGAGTTCTCCCGATTGCGAAGCAAATGTCTGCCGCCCAATCAAATACTCACCTTGTAAGGAGGCTTTCGCAGAAGACAACTCCTCCGCGCTCACTAAATCGGTACGAAATTTATCGCACTCTTTCAAAAGCAGGTCACGGGCTCTATCCGCATTTTCGGGAGCAGTAGAGGTATAGGTAACCACATTGCCCGCGTCTTGCCGAGTACGATGAAAGCAGGAGACGTTATAGGCGAGGGAGTTCTCGCCGCGCACGGTTCGGAAGAAACGCCCTCCCATTCCAGATGCAATCTCCGTCAACACATCTAGCGCGGGGCGGTCTTCTGCGTGTATCGCAGCCCCCGGAAACACAATCGCAGTTGCCGTCTGCTGCTTACCTGTGTGCTGATTTTTGGCAAAAGGTGCTGTAATCTCTTGCGGCGCAGGAAGTGAGGCAAAAGGGTCGTCTTGCGCGGGGGCACTTGGGAGTAGTCCTTCAAACAGCCCGATAGCCTCAGACTGCGAAATATCCCCCACTATCCCCACGTAGAGGTTCTCTGTATGCACAAATCGCCTCCACCAGGCGCGAACATCGTCGGGGGTTAAAGAGGCAACCGCCTCCGCAACACCATTGGACGGTAAGCCGTAAGGATGCGCCTCCCCGTAACAGGCAGATACTGCCAAGTCCATCGCCATGCTCCCAATACTGTCCTGTTGTCGGCGAATATCAGAAGCAATCGCCTGTTTTTCGCGCTCGACCTCTTCGGGCGGGAATGTCGGATCTGCAATGACCTCAGCGAGATAGGCAAACCCCTCACGCAACCTATTTCGCTTAATTTTTAGACTATACCCAAAGTAGTCTGCGCCGAGGCTCGTGCCGATACCCGAACCAAGCCCTTCAATTCCGTTGGCAATCTCTTCCGCAGAGTGGCATTTCGCGCCTTTAACGCTCGACTTCAGAAGTAGGTTTGTGATGCCTGCATTATCGCGTGTCTCACAACGCTTTCCACCGCGAAATAGAACGTTCAGCGAAATGAAAGGCAGATCGTCTCTACGCTTATAGAGAAGCTTTCCGCCAGAGGGTAGAGATATTTCTATTGGTTTCGCAGTGGTATCGGCTTTGCAAGCAGAATCGTCCGCCTCTAGGGTGATTTTCCGTAAAGCCGATTCCGTCTCCTCCACAGAACGTGCAACGAGCTCTAGGCTGTTCGGAAGATACTCTAGCAACGAGGCACGGTCAAGTTGAAGGTATGTCTGTGCAACGCGGCGAATGTCCTGCGCCGAAACAACCTCCATCTCATCCATAAACCTATCTGCCAAACGGTATCCCCCCATCGCCTCATACGTAGCAAGAGTGCGTGCCATCCCCATTGCCTCTTCTTGACTGCTGAGCCGACGCGCCTCGATGCGTGTCTTCACGCGGTTCAGTTCATCATCAGAAACGAGGGTCTCCTGCACGCGCCGTATCTCCTCCCAAAGTGCGGTCTCTACACTTAGAGGGTCTTCCAAAAGCGACTCTGCCCCAACACGAAACAGCCCCATCTGTGTGAAGCCTTCATAAGAAGCCCATGCTGTACTTGCGATTTGCAAATCCTCTTTGAGGCGGCGATAGAGCCGCGCAGAGCGACCATCACTGAGTATCGAACTAAGGAGTGCAAGGGCAGTAGAATCGGGGTGTAGTTCATGAGGAGCGTGGAAAGCGAAGGCGACCAGCCTCTGACGTGTCTCACCCTGCAATCGCTGAAAACGAAACGCGCTCTGCTCTCTCTCAATAGGAGAAAACTCGGACGTGTAGGTTTCAATGGGGATTTTGCCCCAAACAGAGCGTACTAATTCGAGGATAGTCGCCGTATCAAAGTCACCTACAAGGCTCAAAACCATGTTGTCAGGGCGGTAATAGGTCTGGGTAAATGCAACAAGGTCATCACGTGTAAATCGCTGTAGCGTTTCTGGGTGTCCC
>JAPLCR010000110.1 GCA_026392135.1 Armatimonadota bacterium | reverse complement strand
CGGGCGAGCCGCGCGATGGAGGGACCGGAAGCCAACGCCTCCAGACAGCCGCGCTTGCCGCAGTTGCAGAGGGGCCCGTTGATAAGAATGGTCTGGTGTCCCAATTCGCCTGCAAGGTCGTTCGTTCCGCGGTAGAGTTTGCCGTCTAGTATCAGCCCCGCCCCAATTCCCGTTCCCATCGTCATAAAGACGACGTTATTCGCGCCCCGCCCCGCCCCGAACATCCACTCGGCAACCGCGGTTGCGTTCGCATCGTTCTCCACAATGACGGGTATGCCGAGAATCTCTTCAAGGTGCGCCTTTACGGGTATGGCTTGCCAGCCCGGCAGGTTGGGCGGCGAGTAGACTACGCCGGTCTTGCTATCGAGAGGACCCCCGCAGGAGATGCCTACGCCCTTTACATCTAAGAGCGAAACTCCTGTGGTGCGAAGCGCCTCTTTCGCCATCTCCGCAAGCCGGTCTAGTATCTCGTAGGGAGTTCGTTCGTTAGCGCGTGTCTCTTCACCGAGGCGGTAGAGAATTTCGCCGCTCGCCGTGCCAATCAGAACAGCGGACTTCGTGCCGCCAATATCGATCCCCAAGATGACTGGTTCTGCCATAAATGTCCCTCTCTTCCTCGAATGGTAACTACTCAAACGGGCTTACTTCACCACGTCCTCTCCTTCTAAAAGAGAGGGGAGCACTCTGTACTGCAAAGCTGGTGCACTGACCCATCCCAACCCTTACCCCTTTGTGAGGGGCTTCAGAGGGGTATGTACGGCTTTTGTATGCAAAAAACCGAATCGCTATGCAAAACCACCTATAGGTCAAGCCCTTCGCCCAGAATTGGGAGAAGGGTGTCCGCAGGACGGGATGAGGGCGGGTACAGATAAGTCTCCCATATCTCAAACCCACCCCGTCCCAACCCTTACCCCTTCCCCCTAAATCTTACGCGGGCTAACTCTAAAAGAGGTGGCTTTCTACTTCGTATAGAAGCGCACGCAGACAGGCTTGCCTACGGTTACTTTACTGCCTGTCGGTGTGAGCCGCCCCGTAGTAGAATTGATGCGGAATGAGACGAGGCTGTTGGAGTCCTGATTTCCAGCGATAAGGAACTTGCCGGATGGGTCTATGTTGAAGTTGCGCGGTGTCTTGCCGAGCGTGGAGTCGTTGCCCATAAACGTAATCGCACCTGTGTCGGCGTTTACGGTGAAGACCGCGATGCTGTCGTGTCCCCGATTTGAGACGTAGACGAATTTGCCCGACGGGTGTACCTTTGTCTCGGCGGTAGTGCTAGAGCCTTTGAAATCTTTTGGGAGCGTGGAGAGTGCCTGAATGGGTGTGAGTTCGCCTGTGCTTGCCGTGTAGCGCAAGGATGTGAGCGTAGAAGCCAACTCCCCGTTTACGAAGGCGAGCTTGCCGTTTGGGTGGAATGCGAAGTGCCGAGGTCCTGTCCCAGAAGGTAGGTGTAGGCTTTTCGCGGGGGTGAGTCTTCCCGTGTTGCTATCGGCGCGATAGGTGAGAACGGAATCGGTTCCCAAATCGCAGCCTATCAGGTACTTAAAGCCCGACGCGAAGTTCATTGAGTGCGGGTGAGGCATATCCTGCCGTGCTTTATTCGAGCCTAGCGTGCCAGCGCGAGAGACTGTCTGCATGACTTCTCCTACATATCCGTCGGCAAGCAGCGGGAGAACCGTGTAGTTTCCGCCCGCGTAGTTCGCGATGTAGGCGAACTTTCCGGCTTTGTCAAGCATGACGTGGCAGGGCCAAACGCCTCGCGACGAGACCTGATTAAGGGAGGTGAGTTGCCCGGTAGCGGGGTCTATTTGGAACGAGCTGACCGCGCCGCTCTTTTCACCGTTGAACTCTTGGTCTTCATTGACGGCGTAGAGGTATTTCCCGCTAGGGTGGAACGCAAGAAACGAGGGGCTACTCGTCTCTGCAACGAGTTCAGGCTTAGAGAGTGCCCCGTCTTTTAGGTTGAGAGTGGTTCGGTAGATCCCTTTGCTAAGTCCACCTGTATAGGTTCCAATGTAGACAGGGAGTGAACTTTGCGCCTTGCTGAGAAGCGGAGACGCGAGAGCAAGTGTAGCAAATCCAAGTGTAAAGAGCGTTTTTTGAGTTGTCATGCGAATAGTCCTCCTAGGATAGTGGAGGACTATTCTCTCTCGAAACGGCATTTTCCTGCGTAGACAGGGGCGGTAATCACTATCTGGCAACTTCACGCTCTGTATTTGAAAGTTAGGCAGGATTCGCACGCTCAACGCAGAAAATAGAGCATAGTTAGGTTCAGGAGGCTACAATGCAGATACGCAGTTTAGGGCGCACTGGTTTGAAGGTTAGTGAGGTCTGTTTAGGAACGATGACCTTTGGCAATCAAGCAGAGGAAGAGACCTCCTTTGCCATAATGGATACCGCTGAGCAGGCAGGTATCAACTTTATTGACACTGCCGATGTCTATCCTTTGGGGGGCGGAATAAGTAGGGTGGGGCGGACAGAAGAGATTGTTGGGAACTGGCTGGTAGCACGTAACGCCCGTGAGAGAGTCGTGCTTGCGACGAAGTGCCGCGGAGCTATGGGAGCGCGTCCTAATGAAGAGGGCTTGAGTAGAAAGCACATTATCAGCGCATGCGAGGCGAGCCTACGCCGCCTGAAAACGGACTATATCGACCTCTATCAAGCACACGCGCCAGACCCCTCTACGCCTATTGAGGAGTCGCTTCGTGCCTTCGATGACCTTGTGCGTGCTGGTAAAGTACGCTACATCGGCTGCTCTAATTTCCCTGCATGGCAGATAATGGAAGCCCTTTGGGCAAGCGACAAGAGTAACCTTGTGCGCCTCGACTCGGCGCAACCCCGCTATAATATCCTCTTTCGCATGATTGAAGATGAGATTCTGCCTCTGTGCCGGCAGTATGGGGTGGGTGTGATTCCCTACAATCCGCTCGCGGGCGGAATGCTGACAGGGCGCTACGAAAAAGGACAGGGCGTGGAGAGCGGAACCCGATTTGGTCTCGAACACGCAGGTGAACTCTATCGCAAACGCTACTGGAATGAGCCGGTATTTGAGGTGGTGGAGGAGTTGAAACGCTTCTTTTCGGAGCGTGATAAGAGCCTAACTCATGCCGCACTGGCTTGGGTACTGGAAAAGCCGGGCATCACGAGCGCAATCGTTGGTGCAAGCCGCCCTGAGCAGTTGGAAGACAGTCTGAAGGGGGTGGATATTGTTTTGACCGAGGAGGAGAGAAATTTCTGTAATGAGGCATGGTATCGTCTGCCTCGCGAAAGCGACCCACACGTCGCTCGCAGATAGGGTCACTGTTCACACTAAATGGGGTGGATCCGCACAACTCTTCCCCGACATCCTATCCGAACGGCAATTGGTATAACAAGGAGGCTTAAACTATGGAGATTCGATTTTCTGAGCGTAGGGTACCGCCAGAGTGGGCATTATGGGAGCGTAGGCTTTTGGACACTATGGGTACGCTCGCACGGGAATTTACTCGCCGATATACACGCCCTGATGGAACGCTTGTTTGGCGTGAGCAGTGGCTCGGCATGGATGGCTCTGACGACGCTTACGAGAGTTTTTTCAACTTTCCGCTGTTTGCTGCACTGGGCGGAGATATGGAACTCGATACGCTGGCGCGGGCGGAGTGGGAGGCGATAACGTCACAATTTACCGCCTATGGGCAGGTGTATCGCGAATATGATGCCTACTACGACTGGATGCACCACGGTGAGAGTAGCCTACTCCTCTACTACTTTGGACTTACTCAGCCACACAACCTTCGTTTCCGTTCTCGCTCGGTTCGCTTCGCACAGATGTATAACGGGGAAGACCCAGACGCACCCAACTACGATTCAGAACGTCGTCTTATTCGCTCTCCTATAACTGGCAGTAAGGGACCGCGCTTTGAGAATAGTGCAGAGGACTGGTCTACCCACCGTGAAGTCTTAGCGAACTACCCGCCTCCTTTCTCTGACATTCCGGGTGTTCCGCATGGTGAACGTGCTGACTGGAACGATGATGCCATTTTTACTGAGATTTTGCGCTTGCTTAACCTGCGTCAGATGCGCGGCGATGTTCCTCTAAACCTTACAGCCACTAGCCTTATGACAAACGCTTTCCTGTATACGGGCGAGGCTAAGTATCGGGACTGGGTCACTGGATATTTACAAGTATGGCTGGATAGAGCCGATGCAAATGGCGGCATACTGCCGGATAATGTCGGTTTGAACGGCACTATCGGTGAAAACATGGGCGGTAAGTGGTATGGAGGGTACTACGGCTGGTGCTGGCCCCACGGCTTTATGAGCCTTATCGAACCTGCCGTTATCGCGGCATCCAACGCGCTACTGCTTACAGGCGACACTTCGCAGCTCGAACTACCTCGTCAGCTACTCGACACCGTTTTTGAACAGGGTAAGTGGATTGATGGAGCATACTGCATTCCGCATCGCCATGCAGAGGAGGGCTGGTACGACTATCGTCCGCTCTTCAGCGGTATCCACGCCGATGTTCCTGCGGCGGCGGACTATCCTGTTCACCTCTGGAATCTTTCTCAAAGCGAAGCAGATTTGGAGCGGGTTGAGCGTTGGCGGGGAGGCGCAGTTTGGAATGTGCTGAAAGCAGGACGGGGTAAAGGTGACAACATACATACCGGAAACTGGTACGCCTATCTGCGGGGCGATAACTCAAACTATCCTGTTGAGATTTTGCGCGTCAACTATGAGGAGGTATGCCGTCGTTGCGAACGTATGAATAGCGACGACACAGACCCTGAAACATGGGACATACATCACTGGCAAGACTTGAATCCTGTCGTTTGCGAGGGGTTAGTCCAGCTTATGCTAGGCGCACCGCAAACCATCTATCATGGGGGGTTACTCCACTGCCGCCTACGCTATTTCGACCCTGTGCGGAGGCAAACAGGCGTTCCCCCTGATGTTGCAGTGCTGGTAAGCGCAGTGGATGAGGAGGGGCTTGTAGTAGAGTTCGTGAACCTGCATCCACTGGACGAGCGCGTCGTTGTGATACAGGCGGGCGCATTTGGCGAACACTGTTTCGATACTGTAACCTATACTGAAGCTGGGGAGACCCGCTCAATACCCATTAACGACAAGCATCTCAAACTGCGCTTGAAAACCAGAAGCCCTCACCCCCGTCCCCTCTCCCAATTCTGGGCGAGGAGTGACTAGGGCGGAAGACGACTCCGTTGGGCGATAGTCTCCCTTTCCCTAGAGGTTTTGGAAGATTTTAACTAGAGAGAGTCCCTAAGAAACTCGGTGAACTTTGAATATCGCATTTGCACACTGCGCCTCCCTTCCATATTGAAAGGGAGGCGCAGTGCAGAGAACAGGCAGTGTGGCACTCAAAACGCCGTATGCTTACTGTTTCAAAGCATCTTGTATGAGGCTAACCGCCGCATCTTCAGGAATGCCTAGTATCTGGGGACCTGTGCGGTATTGCCACTCCGTTTGGTTTGCAGAAAGAGCAGTCATTCCATCTGAGGTAATCCAGACTTTACCCGCTATATGATGCACCTGCATATACTCGTCCAGTTCAGCACTCTTGCCTACAATGCCATTATCTTCTGATATGAGATAACCGCGCTTGCTGTCTCTCCCAGTGGTAATTAAACGCCTTAGAAAGAGTAGGTACCGTTGTCCTACTTGGAGCAGAGGTGCTTCCGCATCCACCAAGCCCTCAGCCATCCATTTTCCTTCATCAGAGTACATAATAAGAGAGCCTCAAATTTGACGCACTTTGATAATCGCGGGCGGAGCGCCTTCAGGCGCCACGAGCGTTAATAGGAGAGTACAGGTTGCTAAGAACTCCCACTACTCTACCCGAAAACACGAGATGAGAGTACTTGGCTATGCCGGATAGGGAACTTGGCGGACCGGGTCCATCCTGAAAGCTGACCGCTGGCTTTTTTGGAGGGGCTATTACATCCGCTGGTTTTGTATGCCGCATCAGGTTCTGTAGGCTTCTACCGGTATCCGTTGTCCATCTGCTAGAAGTAGCCGCTTGGGTAGAGTACAAGAGTGCGAATTTTCCTGTTTGAGAACGGTAAGCGACTGCCTGAGTGTTTCCTCCGCACATCAACCAGACCTCATAATCGTATGTTCCGTTTACAGGCAGGTAGCCCATTGGTATGCGCGGGTCTTTGGGCAAAGGAAGGGGAGCGGTAATGTTAGGTCGATAGGTGGTGCTAACGTAGATTCGCTTGGCGGATTCTGTTCGGAAAAGCACGGCGGCTGTCCATTTGTCGGGTATGGCTAATTGGCTTTGCGAGTGAGCCAAAGAGGTCGTCATTCCAAACAGTAACAGGCTGAGTAGCATAGTAACTTGTCTTGTCATGTGATAAATTTCCTTCCACTAGGGGATAGGGTAAAGGGGTATGTAAAGCCTTTAGGGAGTGAACATATCGAATCGCTATACAATGTCGCCTATAGGTCAAGTCTTTCTCCCGAATCGGGAGAAAGATGTCCGCAGGACAGTATGAGGGCAGGTACAGACAAGCCTCCCATATCTCAAACCTCTCCCATACATACCCCAGTGAACTAGGGGACTGGGTATAGGATAGCCAACGATGTTAGCTCATCTTGCGTAGGGGTCTTGGTTGCGTTGACAAACCATCGGACTACTAATGCCATCAACGCACATCTGTCTACAGTGTTATGCCCGAATCCTAGAGCGTGCCCAATCTCGTGCGCCATGGTGCTGTCAATATGATGGCGCACGGACTTTGGAGGATAGGGTGAGAAGTCGCGTAGAGGCATACCGTCCAGATAGTACTTGTTGTTGTATGTCTTCACGTATATTGTGGACGGAGGTGCTATCTGGATAGTTATAGCATAGTAGAATTGGTTCATATCGTCTATATCCGTTACGACATATTGCGGGTCGCCTGTGTTTTCAACAAATGCTACGCGCCCAGCAGAAGCGAATTGCCACGCCGCAAAGCCGTTGACATAACTTGACCTGTAGTCTGAAGTCACTTTCCAACGAATGGACTTGGGGTTAGTTGAAAATACAGCACCAAATGTAGGCGATGGCGTGGTTGGAGTGTCTGCGATACCAACTCCTAGCGTATGAGTCGCCGTTATCGCCGTCCCTGAAATCCATGTCGCCTTGAAATATCCGATAGCGGGGTAGGTGAGAGGGCAGGAGGTTACTTGAACTATCGCCTGTCCTTGAGAGTTTGTTACTGCGGTTGTGTTATCCAGAACCCATCCCAGAGTGGATATCGCGGATATTGAAAAAGTTACAGTGACTCCAACGGCGGGTTCGTCGTTTAGGGTCGCTACAGCGCAGAGTGCTATTTTCTGGGGGACTAGCACTCCTAATGGGTATCCGATTTGGTAATCGTAGGGACCGCCGCTAGGTCCTACATCGTCCGTATACTCTGTCATCAGCGTTAGAGTTTTCGGCACTATTCTTTTAGCCTCCGCTCTTCTTCCTAC
>JAPLCR010000606.1:10926-19819 GCA_026392135.1 Armatimonadota bacterium | reverse complement strand
GGGAGATACGGAGTTTGAAGTCGTGTTTGAGGGCGTTATGGTGCGTCATAAAAGGACGTGCCGCCGCGCCGCCCGCCACCTCTTGAAGTGTGGGGGTCTCTACCTCAAGGAAGTCCTCGCCGTCCAGAAAGCGGCGCATTGCTGAGACTATCTGACAACGCTTTGTGAGAATGTCTTTCGCTTCAGGGTTTACGAGTAGATCGAGATAGCGGTAGCGGTATCTGTCCTCCACGTTTGAGAGTCCGCTATGAACTTTGCCGTCTGGATCTATTTTACCAAAAGGAACTGCCCGTAACGGCTTCGATAGGAGAGTGACTGTTTTGACATGGATACTCGGCTCGCCCGTTCGGGTCTTGAAGGGGAATCCCTCTACTCCAATGATGTCGCCCAAGTCGAGGGCAAGGCAGTCCTCAAAAGCCTCGTCGCCGAGGTCGTCTTTACGGATGTAAAGTTGGATGCGTCCCGAACCGTCGCGCAGGTCGTAGAAGGCAGTTTTGCCTTTGGATCGTTGTGAGGTGACACGCCCTGCAAGGCGATAGGAGAGGGTTTTACTCTCCTCTTCAGGGAGCGTCCAGTGGCTTGCAGAGTCTGCTGTGACCTCTTGTGCGGTGTGGGTACGCTCGTAGCGTTCGATGAGGAAGGGGTCTCTTCCTGCCTCGCGTAGTTCGTTTACGCGGGCGAGTCGCCTCTCTCTCTCTTCTGATTGTTCTATGTGTTCGCTCAAGGCTCTCTTTTCCTAACGTCAAGTATAGAAATAACCCTCTCTTGATTTTACAAGAGAGGGTTATTACAAATGGATGGCACTTCCCCTCTTTCCTCAGTAGCGAGGAGGAGATGCAAGCCACTCATTTGCGAATGTTGTCGATGCGGTATCTTACGGTTGCTTCCGGAGTCTCCACTTTAACCGAGTCTCCTACACGCTTCCCATAAATGGCTTCTCCGATGGGAGATTCATCGGAGATATAGTCGTGGTCAGGGTCGGACTCGACGGGGCTTACGAGCATGAGTTCCCACTCGTCGTCGTTGTCCAGACCAGTAAGTTGTACCAAAGAGCCAAGCCCAACATAGTCGGTAGGAATATCGTCAGGGTTGAGTACTTGCGCGACTTGTAGTATGCGGCGCAGTTGCGCTATCTGACTCTCCACAAGAGCCTGTTGGTTTTTAGCGGCATCGTATTCGGCGTTCTCGGTGAGGTCGCCGAACTGTTTTGAATCGCGAATCAACTCCGCCACTTCATGGCGCTGAGTGTAGCGTAGTTGTTCGAGCTTTCGTTCGAGTTTCTCATGCCCTTTCGGGGTGAGAACTATCTCCACATCCTCTTGCGACATGCAGAGTCTCCTGAAAAAGGATTTTGTCTATTTCTTGGGCTTACGCCCTGTTTCCATCTTTAGAATGGTACGCACAGTGAGAGGCTTATAGCACCCGTTACAGAAAAAATCAAACCTGCCTCTAAATGAATTGGGTTCCTAGGGTAGGGTTGATATAATGGCACAATACCTTGCGGGTTGTCAATCGCAATTTTTGAGATAACACTCCTGTTTTTGGAATGTCCCCGCGTACTCTCTTACCACTCTACGCGGTTCGTGCCATCCTCGCCCTCGGTCTCCAAAAAACGTTCGGCTTGTATTGCCGCCATGCACCCCGAACCTGCCGCGCTAACCGCCTGCCGATACTCGTGGTCTTGCACATCTCCTGCTGCATACACACCGTATATGTTCGTGCGAACATCGTGATGGGTTGCGATGTAGCCGTTCTCATCCAACTCTAGCTGCCCGGCGAAGAGGTCTGTGTTGGGCTTATGCCCAATCGCGACAAATAGCCCCTGTACCTCTAAATCGCTTACGGTATCGGTCACTAAATTCCTGAGCGTGAGTTTACTAAGACGCTTCTGCTCGGGATCATGTACTTTTTCAACGGCAGAGTTCCATATAAACTCAATTTTGGGGTTTCGTTGGGCACGCTCCTGCATGATTTTTGAGGCACGAAGAGTGTTTCTACGGTGAATGACATATACCTTCGTGGCGTGGTTTGTGAGGTAGATAGCCTCTTCCATCGCGGTGTCGCCTCCTCCGACAACGGCGACCTCCTTGCCTCGAAAGAAAAAGCCGTCGCACGTGGCACAAGCGGATACTCCTGCGCCGCCCAGACCGCCCTCCCATACAGGACGCTCCTCTGGTAGCCCTATCCACTTTGCAGATGCGCCTGTTGTGACGATAATCGTTCGTGCTTCATAGAGGTCGTCATTAACCCACACCTTGAAGGGGCGTTGGGAGAGGTCTATTTTGGTAACAAGGTCTTCGACAATCTCGGTTCCGAAACGTTGCACCTGCTTTCGCATCTGCTCCATCAGTGCGGGTCCCTGAATTCCATGCTCGAAGCCCGGATAGTTCTCGACCTCCGTTGTAATCATGAGTTGACCGCCCGCGCCGAGTAGCTCCTGCCCACGCCCTGCGCCTCCGTCGATCATTAGCGGGTTCAAGTTCGCCCGCGCCGTGTAGAGCGCGGCGGTATAGCCTGCGGGACCAGAACCAATAATAATAACTTTTCGCACCATATCTCTACTCTCACCTCTCGCTTAGAATGTATTTTCCTGTGAAGGATACCCTATTCGATACGTAACTACGAGGGCGAAAAGCGTCTTCTTACGATTTTTTCCTAGCGGGAGCGGCGAAGTGCGGTTTTAGGGTTTCGCTGACGGCGTATTTTTGCCTTCTCCAGCTTTTTTAAGCCCTTCCGAAAAGCCATGCATTATCTCGCCCATACCTTTGCCCAACGCCTTTGCCCCTTCGCCTACTATTTTCCCTAATAACTCTCCTACAGAGGCTTCTGGGTGTTCAAAGTCGAGCGTAAAATCCATGCTTCCCTCTATCTGTAGTTTTAGAGCGAATACGCGCCACTCTCCGTTTTCAAGGCGCAGGTTGACTTTGCCGTTGGTCTTCTTTTCAGGCTTCTCTTTATCGGTCATAACCACATCCACCGAGGCTTGCTCTCCCTGCGTGCTGGTCGCCCCAACGGTAAAAGAGCCTCCTCCGGTATTAATGGAGTTTGAGTTGCTCTTGTTCATCACCTCTTGCGCCTTTTTCGTCATGAAAGACTTGGCAGTGTTCCAGTCGCTCTGGTTCATCGCAGTCAAAAACTTGGAAGCGATACTCTCCGGGCTATTGCCGTTGCGACAGCCTGTCATTAGGAACCATAGAAGCAGTATGCTCGCTCCTGCCAATATCCTCTTGCGTGTCATATCTTGTAAACTCTCTTTCTATTTTTCAATTAGCAAGGACAACCTCTCCGCTTTGCGGTTGAGTGCGCCTCTTCATGCCATTTTGTTCTATACTTCTTTATATACCATCTACAGAGGCGTGGTTTCGGATTCTATAAAAATACACCATTAGGAGGAGAGCAACGTGTCATTTCTAATAACAGAAGGGCTTTCTTGTGACCAAGTGCTTCAACGGGATAGCGAAGACAGGGCGAGTATATCGGTAAAAGGCACGTGTTCTGTGCAGGGTTCGCACAAGGTGCTGGTGACGGTCTTTAGCAGAGAGGTTCCGCTGGAGGGTTTCAATGCAGTCCCACTCGGAGCCGCAGAGAGCGAGGCTTGGAGTGCGCGCATTATAGGGATACCCACTGGCGGTCCCTATCTTGTGCGGCTTGAGGTTGAAGGAGAGAGTACGGAGGTTCGGGGGGTGTATGTGGGAGACCTCTGGGTTCTGGCGGGGCAGAGTAATATGGAGGGGTGCGGCGACTTGATAGATGTCGAGCTACCTGCTCCCTATGTTCACGTTTTGGATATGGCGGACAGATGGCATATCGCAGAGGAGCCACTTCACTGGCTCATAGACTCACCAGATTCTTCTCACTGCGAAACAAGCGGCGAAGAGCAGAGACTACAACAGATTGAAGCCCGCAAAACACGCACGAAAGGCGCAGGGTTGGGGCTCTCTTTTGCCAAAGCGATGTACGCAGAAACGGGTGTTCCTATCGGGCTATTAGCGTGCGCTCATGGTGGAACCTCGATGCAGCAGTGGAGCCCTGAACTCAAGCAGCTTGGCGGCGGGTCGCTTTACGGCTCGATGTTGGGGCGAGTGAAGAGAGCGGGCGGAAAAGTGGCGGGTGTTCTCTGGTATCAGGGCGAATCGGATGCGAATTCAACGGATGCACCACTCTATCTGAATCGTATGAAGGCACTCATCACTAGCATCCGCGCTGATTTCAAGAGTCCTGAACTTCCCTTCTACTATGTGCAGATTGGGCGTGTCATTTTTCCGAAAGAGTGGGGTGCAGACAGCCCGCAGGACTGGAATGCTATTCAAGAGCATCAGCGGAGGCTACCAAACCTAATTCCTAATACCGGAATGGTCACAAGCGTAGATTTAGAGCTAGACGATCTCATTCATATCGGTACACAGGGCTTGAAACGGCTGGGTGAGCGGTTGGCTAGCATCGCCCTCAACGAGAACGAAGGAGTGCAGTTGAACTCTGTGAGTGTGGAGGGAAGCAACCGGGATAGGGTTCGCGTCTCCTTTATCGGTGTTCCGGAGGAGGGCTTTGAGGAGAACCTGCGCGTGCTGGGCTTCTCTGTGAGAAGGGAGGATGGTGAGGAGGTTCCTGCCATCTATAAAGCGCATACTGATGACGAGAACCCTGAGGATATCCTGCTCGAATTAGTCGCTCCGCTGGAAAAAGGGCTATTTTTGTGGTATGGCTGGGGCTTCGATCCGGCTTGCACTCTTACCGACTATGAGGACGGAGCAGTGCCTGTATTTGGACCCGTTGCGTTGTCCTAATTCGCTTGGTTGCCTCCTTTTGCCCCGCTCCGAAATGGAGAGGGGCAAAAGGGTTGACCCTATACCCCTACCCTACGCATCCACGAGAAACAGCCCGCCAATCAACTCCTCTTTCTCCGTCCGCTCTATCGTCTCCTCTTCGGCAGGAATGGCGGCGGTAGGCAGTATCTGCGCCTGCATGAGGAAGCGGGAAGGCTCGGTTATTGCGTCGTTCCAACTCTCAATGGAGGAGATAACGAGGCGGTCTTTGGCGCGAGTCGCCATAACGTAGGCGATACGCCGCTCCTCCGCGATGTCCTCCGCCTTATGGTGGGGCAGTATCTGCTCGCTCCAACCTATCGCGAAGACGAATCGCCACTCCAAGCCCTTCGCGGAGTGCCCTGTGCAGAGCGTGACCGCCTCCTCTTTCTTGCGCTTTTTGGCGCGTTCGGCTTTGCGCCGCGCCGCTTCGTCGCGCACTTTCTGGACGGCGGCGAGGTATTCGGAGATGGTGGCGTAGTGCGAGGCGGCGGACTGCATACGCTGAACGTTTTGCAGGCGGTCGTTGTCCTTCTCGTCTTTTTCGCTCTTCTTGAGCCAGTCGTCGAAGTAGGTGGCGCGGCGTATGATTTTGATAGCCTCTCCCGCGTCTTTGATGGCGGGCAGTTTCGCCGTTATTGCAAGCAACTCCTCCCTCAGCGAACGTAGGGACTTATGCGCCTGTAGGCTATCTGCATGAAACTCAGTGAGAACCTCCCAGATTCGCTTTCCGCGTATCTCGGCGTAGTTCCGGAGTTGTCCGCCCGTCACCCGCGAGAGTTTGCGGTTCGGCACGTTCATTAGGGCAAGAAGCCACTCATCGCCGCCCGTCGCCCCACTCTGGTCTTTGTCCGCGAAGAAGTGGAGATAGGCGAGTAGCCCCTGAATTTCGCGCCGCGCATAGAAGTCGCCGGACTCCTTCATTGTGTAGGGAATTTCGAGGGCGGCGAAGTTGCGTTCGATGGCTTCGCTCTGCGCGTTGGTTCGATAGAGGAGCGCCATATCCAAGTAGTTCGCGCCGTTTTTGTGGAGGCGCAGTATCTGCTCTCCGACGGCTATCGCCTCAATATCCGGGTCGGAGAACCTATGCCAATGCACAGGGTCTCCTTCGGAGCGGGTGGGCAGAAAGACGAGAGGGTGTCGCTCTTCGTCCTGCCGTATAATGCTGTCGGCGAAGTGGATAATAGAGCGCGTACTGCGGTAGTTTTCGCGCAGTTCGTAGACGACGGTGCGCGAATGGTTTGAGAAGCGGCGAAAGGTCTCGGTGTCCGCCCCGCGAAAGCCGTAGAGCGACTGATCCATGTCGCCGACGAGCATCACGTTTTTGTGGTCTTTACCTAGGGCGAAGACGATGGCGTACTGAGGCGCGTTCATGTCCTGACACTCGTCTACGATGATGTGAGAGTAGGTGCTTGCGAACGATTTCCGGACACTCTCGTCCTGCTCCAAGAGGCTCTGCGCGTCGAGGATAAGGTCATCAAACTCGCGAAGCCCCTTCTCCGCTTTCCGTTTCTCGTAGTCGCGCCATGCAAAGAGAAAGTCGCGGTCTTCCGAAGAGCCGTCGTGTTGATAGGTCGCCGCAGTCTTGCCTTGATTCTTGAGGTAGGACGTAAGGCTAAGAAAGCCCCCAATACCGCCATTAAGCTCCGCCGCTTGCGCTGCCTCCGCAAGGCTTTTGCGCTGAAACTCATCCGTAAGCAGTTGAAAAACGACCTTCTGCTTACGGAGAATGGAGAGGCAGAGGGAGTGCAGGGTTGTGACGTGCGCCCGGCTGCTGTTGGCTTTGTCTACCAACTGCTCTACGCGGTGGCGCATCTCTTGGGTTGCATCGTTGGTGAAGGTCGTGACGAGAACGCTTTTGCCCTGCATTACCAGTTGCGCGGCGCGAAGCGTCACCACACGGGTCTTACCGCTGCCGGGTCCCGCAAATACCGCAGAGGGACCCGCATCGTGGAGTACGGCAGATTTCTGGTTTCGGCTCAGGCTCTCCCAGGGGGTCGCCATTAGAAGTTTTCTTCCAGAAGGGCGCTGAAGGCGGGAACGAGCTGCTTTTTGCGAGAGACCATGTCTTCGAGGTCGTACTCGCCTTCGCCTGAGCGAGTGAAGGGGAGGATCGCAATAATCCACTTTTCGCCCCGTGTGAGCATTCTGCTCGTTCCGGTAACGACATCTGTAACCATGAGACCGAAGAAGGCAAGCCCTTCACGCTGCCTCCACTCCTCCATTGCGGCGAGAAGCTCCTCACGCCGTGCGGGAAGGGAGGTGAAGCCTGTCGCTTCGACCTGCGCGAGGCTGATAGCGTGTCCGCCCAGCGTATACATCTTGCGGTCTGTGTCGAGTATCTCTTGGATGGTACGCGCTCCTAGCCCAGGCGCGGCGTGGAGTAGTTCGTCTCCATACGCGGTAATGTCTATCTGGGCAATCTCGGCAAGCCACTCGGCGGCGACCTTATCGCGCCCTGTGGCGGTTGGCGAGCGGAAAACGAGGGTATCGGAGAGAATACCGCTAAGGAGCATCCCCGCAAGCCCCGGCGGGGGCGTGACCTCTGCGGTAATACAGTGTTCGGCGACGAGGGTACTGGTGCTTCCCACTACGTCCACAACAAAGGGAATCGGGAGGGCGGTGGGCGAGTTGCCTAAGCGGTGATGGTCGAGAACTCCGACGATTTCCGCCTCCTCCGCGTCTACAACGGCTTGCGCGAGTTCGTTGTGGTCTACCAGAAAGAGTTTGGCGCGGCGCGGCTCTAAAATACGGCGGCGGGTAGCGACTCCGGCATACTCTCCATCGTCTGAAACTACGAGAAAGTCGTCGTTTTCGCTACGAAGAAGCGAGTTACGGTGATCGCTGATTTTGTCACGCTCGTAGAAGATTTGGGGTTGCTCGGCGATACTAGAGCAGGGCTGCATAAGAGTCTGCATAATGCTGACGGGCGCGGTGTAGGCGCGGGCGAGCGCGAGGGAGGTGACGACTCCCGCCGGCTTGTTGTCTTCGCCTACCAACGGAATGACTCTGTCTCCCTCCGCCACCCGTGTCATGGCTGCGGGGAGGGTGTCGGTAGGGCGGATGTAGGGCTGACGTATGGCGGCGTGACCAAAAGTCGGTGCCACTCCTACCAGTAGGTGCGGGTGCGTAAGCCCAAATTTTTTGAGAGCGAAAACGGCTTGCTGTCCGGGCTGTCCGGCACGCGCCGCCTGCACATTTTCGCGCCCTATCGCATTTAGATACCACGCAAAGCCTAACGCGGAGGCGATAGCGTCGGTATCGGGTCGCTGATGCCCTATGACATAGGTGGTTTCGGGGTTCCAAGTGTCATGTCGGTCTTTGATGTTTGCCATGAGTCTCTTTTTCTAAACAAAATATTGTATACCTGTATTTTACCTTACCCTAGCCCTCTCCTACTAATGGGAGGGAACAAAAGTGCAGGTTCTCTCGTCGGAATGAGGGAGAGAGGTCAAGTTTGGCAAAATTCAGGCTACTCTCATAATTGGCAAGCCCCCTTATGGGGACAAAATCAGAACAAAAAACTAATTGGAGGAATCAGAATGAGCGACAATCAAAGAAACGAATTCAAGGGCGAAATGTCTAACGAGAGTTCACAAGAGAACCCCGCTTCCGATGGAAAACGCGGCTGGTATGGCGACCCGGCGCGACACGCCCACGCAGGGAGTATGGGCGGCAAGAAGATAGCCCAAGACCGTGAGTATATGGCGGAGATTGGGCGCAAAGGCGGGCTGAAGGTCGCGAAAGACCGGGAGCACATGGCGGAGATTGGGCGCAAAGGCGGGCTGAAAGGCAAACGTAAACGTGCCGCCTAAAGCACAACTAGGAAACGAGAACGAGCGGAAGAGGGATAACCTCCTCCGCTCGTTATTTATTGCCTAGAGGTTTGTTAATCACTATGAAGTAGTCTGACCTCGTAAAGGGTAATTAGACGCTATCCTCTGAAAAAGCGAACTTCGTACAGCACTAAGTTTCAGTGCAGACAAGTAACTCACGTTACGCAGTAAGTAGCCCTCAACCCCTAGCCCCTTCTCCCAATACTGGGCGAAGGGGAACTAAGGCGACCAGTTTACCGGATTTCTCCCCTGTTT
>JAPLCR010000606.1:0-10839 GCA_026392135.1 Armatimonadota bacterium | reverse complement strand
GGCTCCCTCGCCCAGAATTGGGAGAGGGATGTCCGTTAGGACAGGGTGAGGGCTAGTTCAGATCCTCTGCGTAAGGTGAGCAAGTAAAAAGAGAGGGCGACCTAGATTGGGTCGCCCTCTCTATCTGTATAACGCACAAGATGTAGAACTATCAGATGCTCCCATCACACATCTGGATAACCTGACCGCGTTGCTTCATGGAATCGAAGAGTTGAATTGAAGCAGATATAGCTCCTACAGAGCGTCCGGAGGTCTGTACGGCAGGCACAAGTAGCCCTATCAGCATACCGTCACTGTGAGACTGGGTAGCAAGCAATTTACCGTCCACATGATCCATCACGCGGAGGTTTCCATCCATAAATGTGACATCAAAGAACGCTGTACGAACGCTTCCATCCCCCATTCCAACAACAGGAATATCCACAATCGGTTTGCCCATGCTGTCGAACAGTCGAAGGCGACAGGGCTTATCGGTACGCTGAGGAGCAGGGAACAGTAGCCCGATGAGTGCCGAATCGTTGGGATTGAGTTGTACGGGACCAGATGACTTAAAGGCATACATTCCGCCGCCCTGAGCGTGTACCGGAGTGGCAGGAAAGGCGGAGTAGGCGATAGCAACAACTACTGCTAATACAAACATAGCCAGAGCCAAGCGAACCTGTTTGATTACTTTGTTCATCTTCTTTTTTCCTTATAAACGACTTTTTGTGTCTTGACGGAATAGGGAGCTTTCAGTCTTTACTGATTTTCACCGCGATACGCGCTGTTCTCCTATTCCGTTTAGTTGGTTTGTCAAGCTTTTGCAGCGGAGCATCTTTTCCTGAAGGTCACCTGCTTTTGTCTTGACATCTCTATTCTCTGCTACGAGTGTGACGGGAACGTTACAATAAATGAGCAGATAGCGTTATCATCAAAGGTTTTGCCTAGGCTTTACGGTTTTTTTTCTCCTCCCTTACTTTGAGAAAGGAATTCGTCTATTTTTGTAGAGGGAAAACGAAAACAGAGGGAGAATTGGTACAGGGTACACGCATGGAGTAGATTGCGCCTCCGCTATCTCTCAACTATTAGGAAAGTATCGCTATCCTCTGGCACAGTACAGGCGATATTGAAGAGTGACAACGATGAGTATTCGTCTCGAAATTTTAGAATCGGCACCGTCTACCATGGACATAGCACGCGAGAACCTTGATTCTGGGAAAATCACGTTTTCCAATTCAGGGGAACCTACTTACCATGGCGTAATGACTTACGAGCAGACCGAGGGTAGAGGACAACGAGGCAACAGTTGGTTCGCGATACCCCAGCAAAGCCTGTGTGCCACCTTCTACTACCGCGATCCGTATAGTAGCCCTGAGTGCCCGCAAGAGGTTTCATTACTGGCTGGGGTTGCTGTACTAGAAGCGATTCAGCAGGTGATTGGCACGCGGGAGACCGCCCCTCCGCTAGGCTTGAAGTGGCCCAATGATATTCTTTTGAATGGCAAGAAAATGGGAGGGGTTCTTATTGAGCTGGCAAAAGCAGAGGATGGGAAATGGGTCTTTCTCATCGGAACAGGCATCAACCTCTCTGTGCCGTCGTTCCCTCCTGCTATTGCCAGTATCGCCACCTCACTCACGCAAGAGGGGCTACCCTCCTGTACTTGCGAAGAGATGGCGGAGCTGATTGCCTTGCAACTCGTCCGCTTCTCCGCGCTCAGGGCGGAAGAGGGCTTCTCCGCCATTCGCGAGAGATGGAGGTCTTATGACCTGACACGCGGACGCAAGTACCTCTACGAAGAGGCGGGTGAATCGCGGGTTGGTATTGCAGTAGGGGTTACCGACGCGGGACATCTGCTATTGGAGTTCGAAAATGGTAACGAGATCGCTGTTCAGACCGCCTCTTCAATTAAAGAGATGTATGTTCGCCCCCTATAAGAGTAGGCGAACCTCCAAATTCCCCCCCGTCGAGACCTGCGCGGAGTAGGTAAAGTGGATAATCATAGCTTCTGAGGTGGTCTCAAGGCGATAGGGTATCTCTGCTCCGTCTTGCCACACTACCAGCTGCGTCATTTCGGTAGGCGATAAGGTAAGTGACTTGAGTTCAAGATTTCCCCACTGGGCTTCAAGCAGTACCGTCACAGCTCTCTCTTCGCACTCTATAGAGACGGAACCCCACGCTGTTGCGGTGATGAAGAAGGCACGAAAACTCTCGCCTGCAATGCGCGGTGCAATACTCAGGCTGGCAGTAGAGGCATCGTATCGATAGCCACAAGCCGCCTCCATGAGTGCCCAACTGGACATAGCACGGGCATAGTGGTCACCGCACTCCACATCGTTCCATGGACTTCGCCGTGCGCCATCATATCGGCTTCGTACTGCCCTTAAAATAGCAACAGCCTCCTCAATCATCCCCTCAAAGATACACAGTGCCGCCACTTCGTACTCTATCCCCGTCCAAATCTCGTCTGAGTAAAGTGTCGGTACTTCCGGTCTGCCGCCGTGGGGCCAGGAGCAGATAACGACACCCGGCTCGTCGTCCGACACGAAGACACGCGGGATCTGCTTGTGTCCTACGAAGTTGCCTCTAAAGTTGTACTTCAGGATACTACGTAGCGCGGTGAGAACGTGTTCCTTAGGCAAAACATAGCCAAGCCCCAGAGTGTGCGCCCACCACTGCCCGAAAAGGTGATCGGAGTGACAGCCTTGCCCATAGTTCTGTTCAGGGTTCTTTTCGGGATCGTAGATTTGTATCCAGTACTCCCCCTTCCAAAGTAGCTCGTCGTAGTTCTTGCTACCCTGTTCAAAGCGTGCGCGATACTGCTCGGCAAGATCTGATTCGCCTTGCAGTTGTGCCATCTCCTCCGCAGAGCGTAGGGCAGCGAGGTAGAGCGTCCCCATAAACGTATTGGGTCCAAAAACGCTAATGTCGTAGGTGTTGGGCTGTTCTCCACGAATCACGCCGTCCCCTTCGCTATCGTGGACGGTCATCACGTGTTCCATAGCCAGCTTAACCCTCTTCCAAGCCCTTTCAAGCCACTTTGCGTCGGGGTTGCGCTTATGCTCACGGTAGACCTTGAGAACCATGCTCAGCAGACCGTCTAATGCGGGTTTTTCGGGACCTCCGATAGGGCGTTCCCAAGCGCGAGGCAGGTACATCGGCAGAACAACGCGGTGCGGAAGGTAGCCCGTCGCGTGGAGTTGATGATAGAGTTCTGTTTCACGCATACTACGTTCAAGGTCGGGGAAGAGTGCGGAGAGAGTCATTTCATAGGCATAGACGTGGGTGCAGTTCATGGGGCAACAGCCCCCGGCGGACTGCCACGTACTCGCCCCATGACACCCCTCAAAGGCGTGAAATCGCCCGTCTTCCGTCCAGAGGCAGGTGGGAGTGCGGATAATGGAGGCTTGCGATGAGACCGTATCCAGTAGCGGATAGGGAAGTGTGCTGTTGAAAAAGGTGTCGCGAAAACAGCGGGTCACGCTGTCTAGTTGGGTGAAGTTATCGCGCACATATTCGGCAACGCCTGTAGCACTTGCGAACCGCTTGCTATAGGCATTTCCCTGCCAGAAGAGGCTTTTGGGGTCATCAACCCCACTGTATCCCTGCTCCCACGTTATATAGCGGTTTGGGAAATACCACGCCAGCACAAAAGTGACAAGGTTTTCCTCGCTCGGCTCTAGGCGCAAGGAGGCGGTAACTGCTCCGTTGAGGGTTTTGCCATCAGGGGTTGGGGAGATAGGACGAGCAATGCGGTCTACTGTACCCTGCTGAAAGGCGTTCCAAAAGGTACTCAAATCGTCCCAACCGATAGTTGTAAGGCTCCCCTCTTGTAGAGCGGTAAGACAGAGCGAACCGTTTTGCGGGTGGTTCACGGGGAGTTGCGTATTCTCCATCACAATGGCAGTAAGCCCCCGCAAGCGTAGGGCGTGGTTTTGATTCCCGCCGTACTGAGCGCAGTCCACATCGGCGATAGGGCTAATCCCATCCCACCCCACAAAGTTCTGAAGGGTGGCGGCTACCTGCACGTTTACAGGACGCTCGGAAGGGTTCTTTACTCTAAATTGGAAGACAACCGCAGGAAGCCCCGAAGCCTCTGCATCGAGAGGGCAAAAAGGAGAGTAGGCGGTCAGGCTGACCTCAACAGGTAACTCTTCATCAATGTACCTCACTTCAGCAAGAGGGTACTCACCGATAAACTCAGTCTCCTTCACACCAGGAACTGCACGGAGAAGCGATTGGTGGGCAGCAGGAAGCAGGTAGTCGGTGGAGGAGGCGACAGGAGGTATCTCAGTGTCGTAGAGGGCGGGAGATTGGAGTGCTTTTGAAACCGCCTTACCGCCCTCCTTCTGCGCCCTTATCGCGAAGAAGCTGTGCGGAACCTGCGCGACGTGGTTGACGTTATTGCAGAGTTGCCACTGGCGCAGGCTTCCATCGCCGCAGAGGGCGACGCTTCCGGTTCCGATTCCACCAAGCGGCATAGCGATAGCGCGTAACTGCTCTCCCTTATAGACGGGGGGCGGGGTAGGTCGTGTTGGGGATGTCATTCTGTTTTGTCTCCTCTTAGATTGCCTTGCATGAGGATTCAGTTCTGGAAAGGAGAGTGGAATTCCTGCCACGCGGGGTAAATACTTGTGGGCTAAACGTACCTAATAGGTGTGATGCAACCCCCTCGCCATTGTAGTGAGGGGGTAAAGGGAAGACTGATGACTTACTCGTAGCGGATGCTGAGTATTTTGTACTGTGCGGTTCCGTTCGGGGTGTCGGCAGTGGCGATTTCCGTGACTTTTTTCCCTATCAGCGCCCGCCCAATCGGAGAGGATATCGAAAACTTGTCGTTGATGGGGTCTGCGGAGACAAAGTCTACAATTGTCAACTCCCACTCCTCATCGTTATTAATGTCATAGACAAGTACAGTCGTCCCTAATCCAACTGAGTCAACTTCGTTAAGCACCTCAACAATTTTAGCGCGTTGCAGAATCGCTTCTAACTCTGCCACGCGCCCATTCAAAATGGCTTGTGACTGACGTGCCGCCTGATATTCAAAATTTTCAGAGAGGTCTCCATATTCGCGAGCACGGCGAATGGCTTCGTTTATTTCGGGGCGCTTCACAGAGCGGATATGTACTAACTCTTCTTCGAGTTTGCGTTTACTAACAGTAGTAAGAATAATATCGTCGGGGTGATGACTCAATCGAGTAGACTCCTTCGCAAAGTTGGTACGGTCAGACAGGGTATGCCTATTATACAGCAAACAGAGAGAGTTCGCACTAGAAATTTGAGAGTCTGTGCCTGCTCACTCTTCTCTGTCCGTTAGATGCCTCTACCGTAACCTACTCAAAACATCCGCAATAAGAGGAGCTGCCCCTCCCTCTCCGTAGGGGTTGACGGTGTGCGCCATCTGTGCGTAGGCAGAGGGGACTGTCAAAAGAGTACGGGCTTCACGCAGAATATCCTCCAACTCCGTACCTATCAGTTTGGCGGTTCCTGCGGTTACTCCTTCGGGGCGTTCAGTAGTACGGCGCAGAACTAAAATCGGTACACCTAGTGAGGGGGCTTCCTCTTGAACACGGCCGCTATCCGTCAAAATGAGGTGCGCCCTCTGCATCAACTTTACGAACGGAACGTAGTCCGGCGGTTCGATGAGGTGAAGGCGGGGTCGCCCTTCTAGGAGCGGGCAGAGCGTCTCACGCACTATCGGGTTTTTGTGCAGAGCGACGACGATTTCGCAGTCGGCAAACTCCTCTGCAAGCGTGCGAAGGGCGTGCCCAATGTTACTCATTGGTGCGCCCCAGTTTTCGCGGCGGTGCGCTGTTACCAGTATTAGACGCTTATCACTCTCCATAAGGGCGTGCAGAGTAGTGTCGTCAAAAGTATACGGGCGTGAAGCGACAGTTTTGAGCGCGTCTATGCTTGTATTACCAGTCACGTAGATAGAGGTAGAGGCAACGCCCTCTGCAAGTAGGTTTTGGCGTGAGGGTTCCGTGGGGGCGAAGTGCCACGTGGTCAACACGCCCGCTAGCCTTCGGTTCATCTCTTCCGGGAACGGGTCGTAAGGGTTGCCCGTGCGTAGCCCTGCCTCAATATGACCAAATGGGACTTTATGATAGAAGGCGGCAAGAGCGGCGACAAAAGTAGTCGTCGTGTCTCCTTGCGCGAGGCAGACATCAGCGGGGTACTCTTTCAGGTCTGCGTCCAAGCCCGTTAGAGAGCGTGTTGTAATCTCCGCAAGAGTCTGCCCGTGTTGCATAATAGCAAGGTCATGGTCAGGTTTGAGGTTAAAGACGCTCAGAACTTGCGCGAGCTGTTCACGGTGTTGCCCCGTAACGACGACGCGCACTGCGAAAGTTTCAGGGCGGCGTTGAAGCTCTAGGACAACAGGAGCCATTTTGATAGCGTCGGGGCGCGTGCCAAAGACGCAGAGAACACGAATACGATTGTCAGGCATGGTGATTTTGACCGTTGGAGGAGCTAGTTAGCGTCCTGTGTGAGTGGTTTGAAAGATAATGAGAGCGACGGCACAGAAAGCGAGGGTGATGCCGTAGATTGTCCATGCTACTTGCCGTTGATTCCAGCCCCGCGCCAAAAGGCGGTGATGTAGGTGTCTTTTATCGGCTTTTGTGAGCGGCACTCTATTTATAAAACGACTCGCCAGAACATGGGTAAAGTCGAAGATAGGCACTCCCAGTACCAAGATTGGCACGGCAACCGAGACAGTGGCGGCTAACTTGAATGCGCCCATGATGGAGATGGAGGCAAGAGTAAAGCCGAGTACGTAAGCCCCTACCGTTCCCATAATGATTTTTGCGGGGTAGAAGTTATGTCGTAAGAAACCGATGCACGAGCCTGTAAGGGCGGCGGAGATGAGTGCGATTTGCGGACCTCCGACATTTTTGAGTTGAGAAGCCATCAGCGCAAGCGTCGTCGCGCATATGGTGCAGACCCCCGCCGCTACGCCATCCGAGCCGTCCAGAGCATCTACCGTTTTCGTAACGACAATCACCCAAAAAACGGTAATAAAAATGCTTAGCGCGATATGTAGCTCCAGCCACGCTCCGCCATTGAAAGGGTTTGCAACTCCCTCAATACGCACCCCAAACGCGACAAGAATGAGCGCGGAGCCAATCATCAGAAGAATTTGCAGCTTGGCGGGAAGATTCTTGAGGTCGTCCGCTAATCCGCCTAACGCGATGCAACAGGTTGCAAGTAGTACGCCCGTTATCTGGGGTGTCCATACGGGTTGACCGGGTAGACGCAACTGACGAATGAGAAGGGCAAGTGAGGCAGAGACTATGAAACCGATGAAGATGGGAATGCCGCCGCCACGAGCTAGCGGCTCTGTGTTTACGCGCCGTGCTTCGGGCTGGTCAACCATGCTCCCACCCTTACGAATGCACCATTCGCGGGTGGGAGGCGTTAAGAACATGGTGATAAGTGCCGCCAATAACACGGCTCCAATAACCCCAAGCATACCTCTAAACCCTCTTCCTGCCTGTTACAGCCCAATCAAGACTTTCGTCTATTATGACATAGAAACTCCGCATTCGGTTTAGAGGAGGGTGTCCTATTTGTGTATAGCGTTGGAAAGGCTGAACACGGGCATATAGAGAGCTAGCAAAATAAAGAGTACCAGCCCGCCCACAACAATAGTCATCAACGGCTCCATCATGCGGGTCAGTTTATTAACAGAGTACTCAATATCGCGTTTATAGAAGCGGTTTATCTCTTCCAGCATCTCATCAAGGTTTCCCGACTGCTCTCCCGCCGCAATCATGCTTGTCATCATAGCGGGGAACTGCTTCGTCTGCTCTATTGGGACATGAAGTGTAGAGCCTTGGTTGACCGCTTCGGCTACTTTAACGATCGCCTCCTGCAGTATCACATTACCAGTGGTCTCTCCTGCAACGGTCAGGGCTTGAAGTAGCGGAACGCCCGCTTTTATCGCACCGCCAAACGTCATCGAGAAGCGTGCAAGGGCGATCTTTCGGAGGAGCTTCCCCAGTAATGGAAGCTTGAGCAGAAGGGCGTGAAGCCTACGCTTGCCCTGTATGGTCTGTACGTAGCGACGTATCAGAGTCACGGTGGTTCCTATCACCAGTAGCATCATTATTGTGTTGTGAACGATAACGTTGCTTATTGTCACCAGTAACATCGTAATCGCCGGAAGAGGCATCTTGAGTTGATCGTAGACTTTTGAGAAGGCAGGCACGATAAATATGAGCATGAAACAGACCACAAGGAGTGCCGAAATAACGACGATGACAGGATAGGTCAGTGCCGCCGCCAGTTTTTCGCGCAGTTCTGCGGAGTTATCCAGCTGAACCGCGGCGGCTTCAAGAGTCTCTTCAAGAGTTCCGCTATTCTCACCCGCCATCACCAGTGTTGTGAAGGTTTGCGGGAAAATCTTGGGGTGTTTTCGCATCGCTTCGGCAAGCGTCAAGCCTCCTTGAACTTCAGCACACACAGTTTTAAGGACGGTAGCAAGAGTCGCGTTTTCTACCTGCTCCGAAATCGCATTGAGGCTCTGAACGATAGGTAAGCCTGCACGTACCAGAGTCGCTAACTGCCTGCTCATAATTACCATATCACCCAACTTCACTTTTTTGCGCCCGAAAAGGGGAGCGGCAGCGGCAGCGGTACTCCTTTCACCTGCCTGTTCGGTGATGGTAGTAAGGAAGACACTTTTTTGGCGTAAAGAATCCCGTACTTCAATCGGGTCTTTTGCCCTAACAAGCCCTGAAACGGTCTTGCCTTGTTGGTTTCGTCCTGTGTATACGTAAGTTGGCATTGAATTCTACTCCGAGAAGAGGACGCGAACGACCTCATCCATACTGACTTGTCCGAGCCGAACTTTTTCGACAGCAGCCTGTGAAAGGGTAGTCATCCCGTCCTTCACGGCTTGGTCGTAAAGTTCATTTCCCGAACGGCGCTCTAAAATTAGGTGGCGTATAGCATCTGTGACGTTCATCATCTCATAGATACCGGTACGCCCCTTCATACCACGTCCTCCGCACCGCTGACACCCTATACCTCGCCACAGAAGTGCAGAATCTCCTTCCGAAACACGAATACCGACCTGCTCCATTAAGGCGCGATCTCCTAAATACGACTCTTTGCAGTAGGGGCAGATAGTACGCAGTAGGCGCTGACCAAGTGCGCCCAGGAGTGCGGAGGCAATCAAAAACGGCTCAATTCCCATGTTTTGTAAGCGCACAATAGTACTAGGCGCATCGTTGGTGTGCAGAGTGCTAAAGACGAGGTGTCCGGTAAGAGCAGCTTGAATGGCGGTCTCTGCGGTCTCCTTATCACGAATCTCACCCACCATTATCACGTCAGGGTCTTGGCGCATGAGGGTACGTAGCCCTGCTGAGAAGTTCAGCCCAACTTGATGGTTCACCTGTATCTGATTGATTCCCGCGAAGTTGTACTCTACGGGGTCTTCGATAGTACTAATGTTGCTCGTCGAGTCGTTAATCTGGTTTAGGGCAGCGTAGAGTGTGGTAGATTTCCCTGAACCAGTGGGTCCCGTAACCAGAACGATACCGTGCGGATGGTGGATAAGTTTGCTGAAGATACGCCTCTGGTCGGCATTAAAGCCCAACTTCTCAATAGTAGTAAGGTTGTTCGTTTTTCGCAGTACGCGCATAACGATTTTCTCGCCATAAATAACGGGCAAAACGCTTACGCGGAGGTCAAACTCCTCGTTATTACTCGCAACGTAGGTAAAGCGCCCATCTTGTGGGCGGCGGCGTTCGGCGATATTCATGTGCCCCATAATTTTGATGCGCCGAACCATAGACGCAAGGTGGCTCCGCTGAAAGATATTGGCTTCGTAGAGGAGACCATCCTGCCGAAAACGTACCCGCACCGTCTCCTCCTGCGGCTCAATATGAATGTCACTCGTCCCGCTCAGAACCGCATCGTCGAGAATACTGGTCACAAGGCGCACAACGGGAGCCTCATCGCTATCGTTGTAACTCTCTTTGTCCATTCCCTCTGCGGCAGAGTGAATCTCTTCGGAGGAGATCTCATCCACAACAGTCTGTGTTTTGAGATTGTTGCCGAAAACCCGGTCAAAAGCCTCATTCAAATCTGCTGACATCGCAAGGTAGGGAATGATCCGCTTTTTAAGGCGGGCGCGTAGTTCATCGGCGGTGGTGAGGTCGAGCGGGTCGGCGAAAGCGACATGGATCATCTCACCCTGCTCGTAGAAGGGAAGAATAAGTTTAGCTCGCGCCATCTGTTCGGGAATATAGCGGGCACGGTAAGGCGTACAAAAGGTGCGCCCGTTGTCGCTTCGAGGTGAGGGGCAAGGCTTTCAATGGTTATCAAGCCGAGGTCAAGCAGAGTCTCTCCAAGAAACTGCCCACTAGCCGCCTGTTTTTCAAGCGCGGTGTGGAGTTGTGTTTCACTAATGAGACCGCTTTGTACAAGGCGCATCCCTAGCCTTGTCTGTTTGCGTTGGGGCTGCATAATAGAATTAAGCGCACTTTTAATCAATTTCCTTCATCCTTCCCATTCATACGACCACCCGCCTTACAACTCATACGAGAATGTAACCTAGCAAATATCGGCGTATTTCCGATACGGACTTACTCCAAAATTTACGGGGATTCTCGATATTGCTCTCTTTGTGCAGAGAGTTGTTTTGGTTTTGTGTTCGGGTGTGTAACAGACCTGATTTTAATTTACGTGTAGAAAACGGAGGAGGCTTTGCCGCGAACGGCGTTTTATTTGCAAGCTATTTTGTTTCTTATTCGTAACTACTCAGGCTAGACAACGCGACCTAGCCCTCTTCCCTATCCATACTGCAATGCCTCCGCACTGACCCAGCCACCCCATCCCAACCCTTACCCCTTCACA
>JAPLCR010000588.1 GCA_026392135.1 Armatimonadota bacterium | reverse complement strand
TTAGCATAGTTCTATTCTCGGAGACTTTCTAACCGAATCCTACTCTTTTCATAGGGTGAGTAGTTACCTTTTTTGAGTATGGTGTTGCAGGGATTGCAAGCCGCTGCGTAGTTGAACACGTGGTAACGGAGAGCCGGATACCCTTTGTTGTCTTGGGGCGGCGCGGTGAAAGAAATACCCTCGTCTATCAAATCTTGAGGGGCTTCCCATGCCTGAATGCGACCTTTCGGGCGAAAGTGGTCTACCGCTTGCTCTCCAAGTCCAACCGACTCAGACTCCATCTTTCGTTCGCAGTAGGCGCATTTACTTCCGCCTTGTATCCGCATATAGACTACTTTAACTTCGCTCCATACCGCACTGTCGTCTACAGTTTTTGTTTTCGCCCGTTCCATCCAACCGGGCTTTTCCGCTTCGATTTTTTCTGTGAGTTCCTGATAGGAGATACGATACTGAATCATCGTACCGCCTCCGTACCCCCGCTCATCTCCTTGATGAACTCAAGCGCCGCGTCGTCGTCTCCATTTCGCGCTAGTAGAGTCAACTCTTTGAGCCTCCTCTCTTTGCTTTCGGCGCGAGTGGATTCCAGCCCGAAGAAGCCGGAGAGTAGCGTTTGGTCGGCATCTAACCCATGAATGGCTTCGTGAATACGCTCTATAGTACTCGCTTGGTCATCCCCTGTCTGCATTTTGAGTATGTTCATCCACTCAAGAGAACTCGCCACAAGCGGACTGTGCGAGGTGACTATGAACTGGATGTTAGGAAGCGCTTTTGAAAGCGTGGGCAAAACCCGCATCTGCCAACTTGGGTGAAGGTGAAGGTCTATTTCGTCTATCATCACGATACCTTTGCGCTCGTCTATAGGAATCATCTCTGCGGAATCAGCCAAGTTATCCGAAACTAGATAAGGGTAGAATAGGTGGTATAGCAGGTCTCCAATCCAACCAATGTAGGCGCGGTAGCCGTCTGATAGAGCGGGGAAAGGAACTTTTAGACCGTTCTTCTCAAAAATAAACTCGCCCTGTTCGCGTTCGCCAGCAAAGAAAAACCCTGTGCCTTCCAACAACTGGCTTATCAGATTTTCAACGCTTGCCTTTTGCTCCTCTGGTATTCCGGGCAACCACACAGACAGAGGTATTAGCGAATATGCCTCTTCAAAAAGACTGAGTATACGTTGGGCGCGTATAAAATTGCTTGCTCGGCGGACAGCAGGGTCTACCCTATCCGTGCGCTCGGTACGTCGCGTGGCTCCATAGGCAATAAAAAAATAAGTATCATCGGCTTCTCGAAAGATAGGATACCAAAACGATTCTTCGCGTGTATCGCGATACGCCCAACGAATCCGCTCTAAGTCCCCAGTTTTGGTCACCCGCGTCTTCGCTTCAAGAGTGCTACTATTCCCAAATGGAAATGTGCTACCAATCCTTTTCCACATGGGTTCTGGAGGAGGCATTTCCCTCTTGTGGGACAGAAAGCGTGCGTAAACTTCAGCCGCCGTCTCTGCCGAGTCGCTGTTTGCGGGTGATGCGTCTTCTTCTGCTTCCCGTCGTATCAAACGGTAAGCAGGAATGCCAGCGTCGTCCACCAGTGGTCCCAAGCAAGCCATTGCAACCGCTTTCAGCAACGTCGTTTTGCCAGAGCCATTATCGCCCAGCAGGAGATTGATATTCGGATAGGTCGGTCTAGGCAACTGAAGGGTATCAAACGGTTGGTCAGGATGTACAAAATCAATCTTCGCCTCGCGAAAATTCCGAAAGTTTTGCAGGTGAATGGAATTGATATACATGAACACACTCCCAAGTCAAAAAAAGAGATAGCGGAGGAACAGGAGATAGTCCCCCTCCCTCTTGTACCGCCTATTTTCGACAAACCAACTCAGAATTCCTGCCTTAAAGCACCAATGCCGTAGAGACCGCCCTCTCCTCAATCTCTTCGCGGGTCACTTCGCGCCCTAGTTTGTCCGATAGGTAGATGCCCTCGCTGATAAGCATGGTGCGAAGCGCAATGTCCGCTGTCGGCAGGAGAGGTACTTTACCTTGCAACGCCGCTACCCAGTGCTGTGCCGGAGAGTCGTAAGCGGACATCTCTGGGTTCAACTGATGCCACCGCCAGTCAATCGAGCCGCTCTCAAAGGTCATATTCGTCTCCAAATCCTCCTCCGTACTATGAAAGCTCAGCGGTTCGAGGCGCAGTCCGCCCTTTGCGCCGAGAATACTGCTTCCCTCAAGATTGTTCAGATGAATCGCCCACGCCTCCACGATGTCAATCGTCAGGTTGCCCGCGCAACGCACGTAGCCCGTACCCAACTCCTCCACGCTATAGCCGCTCGATTCGCGCCGCCCCGCGTCCATATCCGTCTCCTGATAGACCTTGCCGCTCACCCGCTCTACCTCCGGCATACCCAGCAGATAGAGCATCTGCGCGATGTGGTATACCCCCATATCGAAGAGTGCTCCGCCGCCCGAAATCGGCTTTTTCACGAAATCCGGAGTCGCGTAGCCATCTACGAAGGGGCGACCCCGACGACGAAACCCGCACGAACGCGCATGGTAGATATGCCCCAAGCGCCCCGCGTCTATGAGGCGTTTCGCAATTCGGGTCTCCTTGCTAAAAAGCGTCGAGAGTTGGATTTGAAGCCACTTGCCCGTCTCCTTCGCAGTTTGGCGCATCGCTAGCGCGTCCTTGTAGGCTCCCGCCATCGGCTTCTCACAAAAGACGTGTTTTCCCGCGTGTAGGGCGGCGATAGTCACCGGGGCGTGCAGGTTATTGTGCAGGCACACATCCACTGCCTGAATATCGTCCCGCGCTAGTAGGTCGCGAAAAGCGGCGTAGCGGTGCGGAATCTTGTGCAGGTCAGCGACGCGCTCCAACTCACTTGCATCTATATCGCACGCGGCAACAATCTCCACGCCATGAATCTTCTCGTACTCACGAAGATGGCTCTTCCCAATAATCCCTACCCCGATAATTCCAATACGAATAGGTTCCATTCTCAGCCGCTCCTTTTCTACGCAATTCCCTCTTGCTCTAGTGTGAGAAGAGGGTTCCCTGCCTTGCCCTGTAGTGCCTCAATGCTCTCGACACTGTGCGATTCCCACACCCTCTTTTGAAGAACGCGGCGGACTTCCGAAATTTGATATGCGACCTCTGCATACTCGTTTTTAGTGGAGTGATGTTCTATCCCCCAGTAGCCTTCGTACCCCGCCTCAAACAATATTCTCATGCGCTCCTCAAGACATTTGCGGGTTACACTTGCATCAACGTGTGTGTGAACAGTCCAAGGCGCAAGCCTGCGGTCTCCTCCCGCCTCGTCTCCGTCCTCCCAGTGTCCGATGTGCAAAAGAATGCCGTAGGCAGGACTGTCTACCGCCACCGCGATATTTACCATGTTATCAGCAATGAGGGATAGCCCCCAGTGGTTTTCAGGTCCCACCTTGAAGCCGTGATTATAGGCGAACTCTGCGTACTCCTGATACTTACCAACAATATAGTCGAACTGCTCGTTGGAGATAGGTTCAAGTTTGCCCCCCGTGTCGTATCGCACCGTTTTCGCGCCGAGTTGATGCGCGATGTGGAGGTGTTGGAGGGCGACCTTGTAGTTACGCTCCCGCGCCTCGGGGTCGTCTTCCCAAAGATGACAGCCGTCTACATGGTAGTTAGCGACGGTCAGTTCACGCTCTTCAACGGCTTGCCGCACCTTACGTATGTAATCTGAATCTGTAGAGCCGATAATGCCGTTCCAGAAGTCCGCGCTATCCAGCCCATAGCGGTACTTACAACTCTCCAGATAACCGAAAGCGTCTATTTTGCCTTCAGCGAGCAGACCATGAAAACTGTACGAAGCGATTGAGATTTTCATCCGCGATATTTCTCCTTGAAAGGGATTGCACTGCTGGTCTTTGCGGGAAAGAGAGAGGTGATTCCTGCTTGAGTTGGCGGATTTCAGGAGGCTTTTTCGTCTAATCTGTGGAAATAGGAGGTAGTGAGATTTTATGCTACTGAAAGGACTCTTCAAAATGGGTATCCGTATTCACGAATTGAACCACGTTGCACTTCATGTTCGCGACTTGGAACGCTCGATAGACTTCTATGAGAACGTGATTGGTCTGCCACGCCTACCGCGTCCTGCTTTCAACTTTCCAGGGGCATGGTTTGCCTTTGGAAAACAGGAACTCCACCTCATCTACGATGAGACACTGGAGCCTGCCGCAAGAGGGCATCACCACTTTGCCCTGCTCATCGACGACACCTACGAGGCAAAAGCCTACCTGGAATCAAAAGGTGTCACCGAATTTAAGGGACCCTCCCCACGCCCAGATGGACCCATCCAACTCTTCTTCCGCGACCCAGACGGCTATCTGATAGAGATGTACACCGCAGTACCAGAATAGGCAAAAAGCCTCTCATCCACAGATAAACCAAAGAACGGAGCGACTTCTTAAAAAAGAGTCGCTCCGTTCTTCTGTTTTCACAGGTTTTTCATCTCAATAGTTGATACTCCTTCCATCAGGCTTTTAGTCACCTGATACAACACCCCAATCACGAGTGAGCCGAATGGCGACTCGTTAGGAGGTCACAGGAGTGAACAACAGACGCGATTTGTCGTCTTTTATCTGCCCTGGTGCGTTCCATCATCGGGCAGAAAATAGGGAAAGGACAGAAACATGAGCAAAAACCACGTCATTACCGCCACTATGGCAGGCGCGACGCTTTTGCTGGCTGTAGCCGCATGGCGAACCGACGCGCAACGCGGAGACCCGCCTAGCCAAACAAGCACCATATTGGGGCAAGCCCTTCCCGGCTTGACAGAAGAACAGCAACAGGCGTTCAGTGAAGGCTTGCAGAAATTCAGCACGGTAGAGACAAGAGAAGAGGGGCTGGGTCCCGTCTTTAATGGCACAACCTGTGCTGAGTGTCATAAGGCAGGCGCGATTGGTGGGGCAGGCATCGACCTCACCATCTCGCGAGTCACACGCATCGGCGGTATCCGAAACGGAGTCTACTCTGACCTAACCGATTTTGGAGGTCCCGTCTTACAAGCGCGTTCGCTCAAAGAGTTTGATACGTCTTGCCCTATAGACGGAGAGAATATCCCTAGGCAGTCAAACAGGGCAAACATCTTTGCATCCCTGCGTATTACCACCCCACTCTTTGGTGTGGGGCTAATCGAGGCGATACCTGCCGAAACGATTCTTGCCCGTACGCGCCAAAACGACCCCGATGGTGTGCAGGGGGTGGCAAATATCCAGATGAACCCAGAAACAGGAAAAAAAGAGGTTGGGCGGTTCGGGTGGAAATCACAACACTCAAGCCTACACCGATTCTCAGGAGATGCCTACCTCAATGAGATGGGGATTACGAGCCAGTTCTTCCCAGACGATAACCTGCCGCAAGGAAAACCTATCCCACCCGGCTGGGAGACCGTGCCCGACGATGACATCGATGAAGACGTAGAGGCATTTACAACCTTCATGCGCCTTCTTGCGCCTCCAGGTCGCCTTCTTCCCCTGACTCCGCAGGTACAAGAGGGGGAGCGTCTCTTTCAACAGATACGCTGTACCTCTTGTCACATTCCTGAGATGAAGACGGGGGCAAACCCTATTGCCGCACTCTCCAAGCAGTCCGTACCGCTCTACTCCGACCTGCTTGTACATAGAATGGGGCGAAACCTCGCAGATGGTATTCAACAGGGGTTGGCGCAAGGCGACCAGTTTCGGACGGCTCCGCTCTGGGGTGCTTCCAGGCGACGCTTCTTCCTACACGATGGAAGGGCAAACAACGTAGAGGAGGCGATACTACACCACGGAGGAGAAGCAACGGCTTCACGCGACCGTTTTACGCGGTTGCAAGAACGAGATAAAGCCGCTCTTAGAGCGTTTATACACTCACTGTAGGGGAAGGAGAACAACAAACACCCTCTCAGGAGTGCCTTACCGCTTCCTGAGAGGGTACTACTCACCGATTGCACATGAACACCAGCCCATTATGGTCTCGATCAAAAAAGGCAAACTCGCGTGTCCCCCAATCCGTATCGCGCAGAGCGGTCTGGTCATGGAAGACCCCTTTGTCTGAATACTCCGCGAAGAGGCTGTCCACATCGTCCACAACAAAGCGATACATCTGCCCCGCCTCGAACTCGGAGGGGTCGTGCCACTGTAGATGAAGCGTCACGCTGTCACGCTCCAATACCGCATAGTGTGGAAAGTCCGGCGTGTCTTGAAAACGCAATGCGAAACCCAAATTTTCAGTATAGTAGCGAACACCCGCCTGCACATCCAAAACGGGTAAAACAGGCATGACCTGTGCGAGACGCGCTCGGCTCATACTCTTCTCTCCTCTGTAATATGGTAGTTCCAAACAGATATAAGCCCAAAACAGTAGGGATACCCCTCCCTCTTGTGATGGGATTCATTGGGGTATGTAAAAGTTTGTGGGCAGTATTCGTATTACTCGCGAAACTGCCCACAAAACGGTAAGCAAGCAGCACGTCAGAAGCGCGGAATAATGCTATCTCCTACCAATCCCGACTTACCGTCCCAACGCTCGGTAAAGACCTTCCTGCGCTCCAGCTTTTTAAGCGCAAGTGCTTGGTCACCCTGTAGCGAGAGAAGGCGGTTCTGCTCTGCCTCTTTTTGCTTGTCGATAATCAACGTCTGTGCCTCAGTTATCGCCTGTTGCTTCTGGATGTTGACTCTCTGTAGCTCCGAACGTGCCTGCTATCTCACGTATCAGCACATCCTCTAGTTTCAAGCCCCAACTCGCAAACCTTGAGGCAAGCACAGTCTTTACCTCAGGACCAAACTGAGCGCGGTGCGTGCTTATCAGGTCGAAAATCGAGTGTTTACTCGACACATCATTTACCGCAACGATGGTCGCCCAACGTACAAACGTACCCTGAATGTAGTGCAGCGGGTGTTCAGGGTCGGCGCTAGGAGTTCCAAACGTATTAAACACCTGTGTAATACTCTCAGGATCAGAAGCTATTCGATAAGAGACTGTGACATCGACAGGCAAGACAGCCCCCTCTTTTGTGGAGGCTTGAACACTATCGTCCCTACGCTTATCGCCCTCCGTTGAACTCTGCACAAAAATCGCCTGTTGGATATTAGTAGGATAGATTATCAAGCGTTCGTTCCAACCCACCCACACCACCTCCGGGCGTAACAGTTGATGGCTCACCCCAGATGCACCGTTAAACTTCACGCCCACACTGCCGGGCGGAATCTGATGAAAGCCGCATCCCGAAAATGCAAAGATAAGCGGAAACATCAGTAGTACCAGTACTCCTATTACGTATTTGCGCTTGTTTTTCATCGGTTCGAGTCCTTTCCCGTAATCGCATTCAGCGTCTCAGGCGTTATTACAATGCTCTGCCCCTGCCTAGTCTGAATAGGAGGAACTTTTCCATCCCACTTTTTCAGCGCGGCAATGTCTGCCTCAATGTTCAGCAGTTCCAAAGATTTTGCCTGTGTCTGTGCCGATTTCAGCCTACTGGCTTCCGCCTGTGCTGTAGCTAAAGTAATCGCGATAATCTTCTTCGCTTTTGCCACCTCTTGATGCGTTTTAGCGATATTCAGGTCCGTCTCCGCGTTGATTTGAGAGGTGATGCGCGTCAATATCGCAGGGCTAGGGCTATGCCCAGCAAACTCTGCACTGTCTATCGTGATACCGCGCTGCCCCAACTCCTGTTGCAAGAGAGCAGTCAGTTTAACACTCGCCTCGCCCCGTGCCTCCCCCATAAGCGCAAAAGCGTCGTACTGCGTACCAATATTGCTTGCCGCTTGCCGCACCGCCGAGCGTATAACCGAACTCTGAATGAGTTCTATGGCTTGCCCTCTATGGTTATCAAAAACCTTGAGTACATCATCCGGAGCAATGTGATACCAGACCACAATATCAAAATCGGTATTCGCGTTGTCATTGGTCGTCACCTTCACCGCATCCGCCGACTTCACCTCGCCCTCCTCAGTATCGTTTGTATAGATGGCGGCTTGCTCTTTAGTCGGATAGGTGTAGAGAGTCGTCATCCACCCTACGAATATCCGCTGCGGTCTATAAATGCGCTTCTCCAAGCCGCCGTTAGCCCGATAGAGTAGCCCAACGTGTCCGGCAGGTATCCACCGCATGAAACTATTGTAGATTCCAAATCCAATCAAAAATAGTACCAAACAGACTCCTGCACCAAATAGAATTCGGGTTAGTTTGAACCTCTTCATCTGTCTCTCCTCTCCTGTAGTTGCTGCTCCGCTGCTTGCGGTACATCTAAGAGAGCAGCAAGCTCTCTCTCCGCAGAGGTGCGTGCTTCCGTCCTCTGCTGTTCACAAAGTCTCTCCTCCTCTGCAATTTCCGCCTCCAATTTTAAGCGTCGTAATAGAGGACGGCGGATGAGCAACCAGAACATCCCCAATAAAACAGCTGCAATGACAACTATCGTCAACCATATCTGAAATAGCATCTGTTCGCCCCAGCCCCCTTTTCTCTGTTCCCTGTCAAGACAACAGTTCTTACCCTTTCTGTTCGGTTTTGGGCTTCACTATTCCTTACGAAGAGAAGAGTTGAGCGGTTTCTTCTTGTTTTTTCTTGACAAATCAGGAAAAATCCATTATATTATATTTCATCCAAACTTGATATGGGGGTGTAGCTCAGTGGTCAGAGTGCCTGCCTGTCACGCAGGAAGCCGCGAGTTCAAGTCTCGTCATCCCCGCTCAAAAAGAGCCTGTTGCAAACCAATGCAGCAGGCTCTTTCTACGTCTGCAAAGTTTAGGCAGGACATAAGGCGCAGTATCGCGAAATCTGTGGCTAACGCCACCAGAGAGAGAGTAGACAACCATGGTCAATCTCGCACAAAGAGTTTTTGATGACAGCACAACTTGGGAAGGCACAGAACGCGACCTAAGCTACCACCCTGCTAACCCCGCTACCCCGCGCCGTCTCTCCCAAGAGCAGATTCACTTCTACAATGAGCAGGGCTATGTCAAGGGCATCTCCATTTTCTCCGCTACAGAGATCGCGGGGCATAGATCCTACTTCGACCGCCTGCTCGACAAACAACTGCGCGATGGAGGGGACAGCTACTCTCTGCGCCGCCTAACCCGATTCTGTCAGCCAATATGGGATATAGTTACAAACCCACTCATCCTTGACTACGTGGAAGACATACTAGGGCCCGACATCATCGCATGGGGAACACAGTATTTCTGCAAACTACCGGGAGATGGAAAGGTCGTCTCATGGCATCAAGACGGCTCGTACTGGCCCCTCACCCCCGCGCATACGGTCACACTCTGGCTTGCAGTAGACGATGCAGATAGCGAAAACGGCTGTATGCAGGTTCTTCCCGCAACACATACACTCGGCATACTCGATTTTGACATGAGTGGGGCAGATGAAAACAGCGTGCTGCCTCAGAAAATTAAACGAGCAGAAGACTACGGCACGCCTGTTCCATTCGAGTTGAAAGCAGGTGAAATCTCTCTTCACGCCGATATGCTGGTGCATGGCTCCGACATCAACCGGTCTAACCGCCGCCGTTGCGGACTCACCGTTCGTTATGCGGCTTCTTCTGTACGCTCAGTAGACGCAGGCTGGACGCAAAACAGTATCGTCTGCCGAGGTGTAAACCCCACTTCACACTGGGCGAATGTACCACGACCTGAGAGAGATATTCTGGACGAAGTGGAATAGGGCATTGCGGGTATACTAGGCTCATTGGGGTATGTACGATTTTTGTATTCAAACAACCGAATCGAAATACAGCCAAACCTATAGGTCAAGTCTTTCTCCCGAATCGGGAGAAGGATGTCCGAAGGACAGGATGAGGGCGGGTACAGGTAAGCCTTCCATATCTCAAACCCTCCCAATACATACCCCAGTGAGGGTATACTAGGGGTATGGAAGATACAGACATAGTCCATCCAGAGAGGCTCTCCCTGCTGTCGGGCATAGAGGAGGGGTTCCGCACCCCAGCATGGTATGGGGTTAACCTACTCACGAGTATCCGCAGAATTAAAGCACAAGAGGCAAGTTGGCGTATCGCCGATGACCACCCCAATATCTGGGAACTTGTGGTACACTGCGCCTACTGGAAATATGTGATTTGGCGCAAAATCACAGGGGCAAAAAGGAGTTCGTTTACGCTGAAGGGATCCGACTGGTTCCCGCGCCCGCTGCCTGAACTGAGTACCAGCGAACTCGAAAAGGCTTGGAAGTCGGACATAACACTACTGACAGAGTGGCATGAGAAACTCGTCGCCGCCGTATCTGAGATCACAGCCTCCGAACTTCAAGAGCAGAATCGCGCGTTCTACCTGCGTGGTGTTGCCCAACACGATGCCTACCATGTCGGGCAAATTCAGCAGATACGACGGCTCTATCGCACCATGAACGCTTAACCTTAGAGAAGCCTAAAGGTTGTCGAAAAACTCCCCTGTTTAAGCAACACTCAGAAACAGGCACTCAATAAGGACAATGAACCCACTCACGCTATGCAAAAATTCGCTTTTATCATACACCCCATAGACGCAAAACGCGACGTTTCACGCAAGTACCCTATTGCCCGTTACCTACCGGAACGATGGATTGAGTGGTTGATACAACGCCGTGACCCTCTCGTTGTTGCCGACCTACACGGCATACGCTCTATCACGGGCGAAGAGGCGCAAGGCTGGTTTATTGCGTGTCCCCTCACGCCCCGTCAAATGCTCTCTCTCCCCATAGAGTTTGTGTGGGACAAACTCCAAAAATGTGGAGAGATTGCCCAAGAGCTAGGTGCGGGAATTATGGGGCTGGGCGCGTTTACTTCAGTGGTTGGAGATGGGGGCATCACTCTCTCAAAACGCCTCCCCAACCTCGCAATAACGACGGGAAACTCCTATACAGTAGCGACGGCAATTCAGGGCGCGAAGCAGGGATGTATACTGATGGGGCATGACCTCTCCCAAACGCGGGTAGCGATAGTAGGCGCGACAGGCTCTATCGGTGCAACCTGCGCTGAGATACTGGGGCGGGATGTAGCTCATGTCACGCTTATCGGGCGTGATACAGTACGCCTGAATGCCCTTCAAGAGCGCCTACAATCGGCAAGCAACTGTGAGTTTGCCACCGCCACACAGATTGAGCAGGGTCTAAAAGAGGCGGATCTCATCATTACCGTGACAAGCGCGGTGGAAGCCGTGATTATGCCGGAACATATCAAGCGTGGTGCAGTAGTGTGCGACGTAGCACGTCCACGTGACGTTTCGGTGCGGGTCGCCAAAGAGCGCAACGATGTGCTTGTCATTGAGGGCGGCGTGGTTGCCGTTCCCGGCGATATGAAAACACCCTCTCACTCGCACCCCGAACGGAGTTTTGGCTTTGGCTTCCCGCCCGGAACTGCCTACGCCTGTATGTCTGAGACGATGCTCCTCGCCCTTGACCATCGCTACGAGAACTTCACTCTAGGCAAAGAGGTGAATGTGGCGCAGGTAGACGAAATCGCGCAGATAGCGGTCAAACACGGCTTCCAACTAGCGGGGTTCCGCTCCTTCGAGAAGGCGGTCAGCGAAGAGACTATCGCCGAGATACGCCGCAATGCAGGTATTGTCACAGCCCAATAATCAGCATAAGCAGTGCCTTCTGTGTGTGTAGACGGTTCTCTGCCTGCTCGTAAATCACGGAGGCGTGCCTGTCCATTATCTCTGCTGTCACCTCTTCACCCCGATGTGCGGGAAGGCAGTGGAGGACGATAGCACTAGGCTTTGCATAGGACATCAGCGTTTCATTTATCTGGTAGGGTATGAAGACACTCCCTCGCTCATCTTTCTCCGACTCCTGTCCCATACTCGTCCAGACATCGGCATAGACGGCATCTGCCTCCCTCACAGCGGCTACAGGGTCGTGGCTAATCTCAATTTTTGCGCCCGTCTCCTGCGCGATACGCTCCGCCTCTTCGACATATACGGGATCAGGAAGGTAGCCTTCCGGGCATCCAGCAGAGATATTCACGCCCGTTTTGGCACACGCCAAAAGAAGTGCGTGAAGCACGTTATTTCCATCCCCCAAGTAGGTCAGTTTGAGTGAATTACCGAGTGTGCCCGCATACTCTTGCAGAGTAAGCAGGTCGGCGAATGCCTGAATAGGATGCTCCTTGTCGCTAAGAGCGTTAATCACAGGAACTGTTCCGGTTCGCGCCAACTCCTCTACTGTTGCGTGCAGAAAAACACGTGCTGCAATTACGTCTACCCAGCGACTAAGAACATTCGCAACATCTGCCACCGATTCCCGTGTACCTAGTCCGATTTCGTTCGCCGCGAGGTTTATCGCATGACCGCGCAGGTGTGCCATGCCCGCCTCAAAGCTGACACGTGTGCGAAGAGAAGGCTTCTCAAAAATCATAGCAAGGGTACGAGGATACGTCCACGCTACCGCCATCTGACGCTGTAGGTCGAGGGCTTTCAAGCCCTTCGCTACGTCCAGAACCGCATTGAACTGTGCAGTGGAGACATCGAACAGGCTCAAACAGTGCTTTTTGCGCCAGCCTGTCCGGTCGCTTGAGATTAGTTCGCGAAGATTCGCAACCTCTTCGGACGGAGTATCTGTGGTGGGAGTCATTTCGCTTCTCGCTTTCAAAATAGTAGTGGTAGGCTACGCCTCTTAGAGAGATAGTATGACATAGTTCATAAGAGCAAAGGAACCCCCTCTTCTTTTTCCTGTGGGCAGGAGTTCGCGCCAACAGAGTACAATAGAGGTAGTAGAGAAGTTTGTAAAGGGAGTGAGAGATGTTATGCGTAGACTGTTGTTAATGACAGGTATATTTTGGATAGTCGCGGGGTGCGCCTCACCTACCCAACCCACCGATTCGGGAGGGGCTGTCACCCTGCATCTAGCCGACTGGGGCGGAGCCTCCGTAGACACCAACATGAATCGCTTTCAACAAGAGGTAGACGCAGAGTGGGCGCGAATACACCCGAATATCCGTATCGAGTTGGAGCATATTCCCGGTAGCGGCGAGTATGTTCCCAAGCTGCTAACCTCCATTGTCGCACACACTGAGCCTGATATGGTGTCACTGGATGCCTCCTCCGCCGCCATATTTATAGAGAACAATGCACTGAAAGATCTCGCGCCCTTTGCTAAAGCGGAGAGCTTCGATGAAGGAGTCTACTATCCAAATGTGCTGGGGCTAGCGAAGCGCGGTGACCAACTTTTTGCCCTTCCTGCCGACTTCACCCCCATGATGCTCTACTACAACAAACGTCTTTTCGACAAAGCGGGAATCCCCTACCCAAGTGACGGCTGGACTTGGGAGGAGTTCTTGCAGACGTGCCGCAAACTGACCATTGCTTCGGCAGGATCTCATCGCCCCTCCCAATACGGGTTTATTTTTGAGAACTGGATGCCCGGCTGGATAATGTGGCTATGGCAGGCGGGAGGCGATGTTCTTTCGCCGGATGGCAAGCGCAGCGTAGGCTACTTGGATAGTACAGAGACTGCCTCCGCGGTTCGCTTTTTTACAGATATTGTAAAGGAGCGTCTTGCCCCCTCTCTTTCCGAAACTGCCTCGCAAGGGGTAGACCTCTTTTCAGCGGGCAAGGTCGCTATGAAAATCAGCGGGCACTGGAGTATTGTTGGCTTCAAGGCGAGCGAGACCATTCACCTCGAAGATGTGGGCGTGGTGAGCCTTCCACGCAAGAAAAAACGTATCACCGTAATGTATGAGATGGGATACGCTATGACTAGAGGCTGTAAACACCCCAACGAGGCGTGGGAGTATATCAAGTTTCTGTCAGGAGCCTTTGTACAGAGAAAGCGGGCGGAGTTGGGGATAGGTATCTCCGCACACCGTGCTATCGCGGAGGAGCGCCGCCATACGAATCCGCTGGAACCCGTCTTTTTGGACAACGTGCAGTATGCAATTCCCCCTTGGGGGGCACGTGTAGAGAACTACGCGCAGGTAGAGGACATTGGAAAAGAGATGGTAGATGAGATACTCATTGGCAACAAGCCCGTAGAGCTTGCCCTGCACGAGGCGGCAAAGCGTATTCAAGCGGAGGTGGGCACACCATGAGCCAACGCCGTAAATGGGTCGGATGGCTTTTTGTCCTCCCTTCCACGCTACATCTACTGGTTTTTGTCGTTTTCCCTATCCTTTTTGCACTCTACCTTAGCCTACACAAATGGGATGTGCTAAAGCCTGCCAAGCCCTTTATAGGGCTAGCGAACTATCAACACTTGTGGGGTGACCCACTCTTCTGGAATGCTCTGAAAAACTCCGCCTACTACGCTGTAGTGAGCGTGCCTCTCGGTATGGCGGTTGCTCTCGGTATCGCGATTCTTGTACACCAGAAACTACGCGGCGTGCAGCTGTTCCGTACACTCTACTACCTGCCTGCGGTCTCCTCCGCAGTGGCAATTTCCATGCTGTGGACATTCATCTACCTCCCTGAAAACGGGCTTCTTGCGTGGGGCTTCAAGCTACTCCATCTGCCTGCTCTCGCGGAAATAGACTGGCTTCAAGATGCGTTTTGGGCGATGCCTGCGCTGGTATTTATGAGCGTGTGGACGGGCTTAGGTCCGCGAATGGTACTCTTTCTTGCGGGGTTGGCAGGAATACCTACCGGACTCTACGAGGCGGCGGAGGTGGATGGGGCAGGGCGTTGGGCACTCTTCCGACACATCACCCTACCCCTCCTCTTGCCTACAACCTCCTTTATTCTTGTCACCTCATCCATTAGTGCCTTTCAGGTCTTTACCCCCGTCTACATGATGACAAAAGGGGGACCTTTGCGCCATACCGATGTGGTGGGCTATCACATCTACAATCAGGCTTGGCGGCAGTTTCACATGGGGCTGGCAAGCGCACAGAGTTATGTACTTTTCATGATAATTTTGGTGGTGACGCTGATTCAGTTTCAGGTTGTGAACCGCCGTATGAAGGAGTATAGTCTACAGTGAACGCATATAGCCGCAGGGATTTTTTGGAACGGGCGAGTGCTGCTGCGCTCTCCGCAAATCTCGATTTTCACAGTGATAAGG
>JAPLCR010000525.1 GCA_026392135.1 Armatimonadota bacterium | reverse complement strand
TGTTGTTGGCGGTAACGGCGGTACTGCCGTTCAATGCGTGTGATGATGCCGTCAAACTTGAACTCTGTGCCAGCGTGCTTATCCTCTTTCGCGCCCGGAGGAACCATTAGGGTAAACTTCCCACCTTGCGAACCATAAAAAAGCAGTTTCACCGTTTGGGGCGACAACTCCTGGAACGGCGTATCTAGGCTGAAACCGTAGTGTTGCGAGAGACTGTACATCATTTTACCGTCCCACGTATCTCGGTTATAACGGAAAGCTTGTGGAATGAACGCCCCTCCTGCGATACTTCTTCGCTTATCTGGCACGAGTAGATCCGGATGCACCTGAAGATAGGTTCCTAACCCCACACAGGTACGGCAGGCACTCTGTGGATTATTGAACATAAAGTCTTCCGATAAGACCCCGCCCATTACGAAGCCGTGTTCCGAACAGCCAAACCCTGGCAGAAGCTCCCCTTCTGAAAGATGAACGGAGAGGAACCGCTCTCCTACGCTCAGTGCGCTTTCAATAGCAGCTTTTAGAGGTTTCTCCATATCAGGGCGAACGCGTAGAGTGTCAATGACGACCTCCATCCGATGCGTCTTGGTTTCGTCTATATCAACGTCTTCCGAAATGTCCTTGAGTATCCCCTCTATATAGACCTTGCGATAGCCCTTCTTCCTTACCTCTGCAAAGAGAAAATCAAGGTCTTCGCCGTAAATGGGGAAAAGAGGGGCGCGTAACTCCACCTTTGTACCGAGTGGTAGTGCCATAACGTGCTCGGCAATTTGATTGTGAGTACGGAGCGGCAGCTCCTCATTACAGTAGGGGCAGTGCCCGACTCCTACAGTAGCAAACAGCAGATTCAGAGACCATGCTATGTCCGTCATGGTTCCAACGGTGGAGCGTGGGCTACGGGAGACGGTTTTTTGACCTATGGAGACGACGGGGGAGAGTCCGTGTACAAAAGCGACCTTAGGCTTCTGCACCTGATCTACAAAGTTTCGTACAAAGGACGAGAGCGATGCCATATAGCGGCGTTGCCCCTCTGCGTAGATGGTGTCGAAAGCGAGAGAGGATTTACCGGAGCCGCTAACACCAGTGAAGACCACGAACTGATCACGTGGGATTTCGAGGGACACGTCTTTGAGGTTATGTTCGCGTGCGCCCTGTACGGAGATGGTGGTTCTCAAAAGAGTCTCCTTTCAAACTATAAATAGGGTTAAAGTTAGGAGGGGGAGCCGTCGTAGTAGTAGGCGACCTCTTCCACATCCACCCGACTCTTCTCTGTCAGGCGGGCGGGAGTGGCTACCATTTTCAAAAAGCCTTCGCTTGCGAGCCATTCACAGGCGAGGAAAGCGAACTGCACATTCCTCTGTTTGAGGAAGTAGCTGTCTATCTCACGGGCAGAGCGTACTCCTTCTGCCTCAGCGAGATACTCTAAAATGGGCGCGAATATTGTTGTTGCCCGCTCCCTCAGATAGCTCTCAATACGAGCGAGAGCAGCACTTATCACCTCTGGAGTTTTGGGGCTATCTATGAGATCGTTGTAGAGAGATTGGAAAAAAGGAGGGTTGATACGCAGTGCCTGCCAGAGGACTTCACGCCCCGGTATCTCTCCTGCGAGCGTCGTCTCAATGGCGGCTAACCCATCCAGACACTTCATTATCCAGAAAAAACTGTAGTAGGGATCATTGCCACTTCTGGGCTTTGGTAAGGGACATTAGGGGGGGGAGAGAGGCTTGTAAGAGTTGTACTGCCCTGTCCCGCGCTCCAAAGCCTTGGTGGTTTGCCCAAAGCTCTTCCAGCGAATCGTCTCTTGTGAAGAGCAGTTGCCCCTTCATAAGCATGGAGTGTGTAAATGAACCCTGCATCGCGCCCTCAAGCTGCTTTTTGAACTCGGAGCGTGTGAATAGCGAAGTGTGAATACTGATTCCTGATTCAGTCATTGTGATGTTGGGGAAGCTGAGACGTGTCTCTTTTGTCACGATAATCAGATCTATATCGCTCTTGTCCCAAACCAAATCGTAGGAGAGACTACCGTAGAGAACGACAGCAAGCACATAGGGGTCTTGCTTGACCTTTGTGAGCAGAGTCTCTATAGCATTCTGAAAGCGGGCGCGAACCTCTGGCTCTTCTCCTTTATAGGTCTCTAGAGTCATACAGCCTCCTTCTTGAGTATCAAACTAGCGGGGACGTGCGAAAAGCGGTAAACGAGTGGAAAATTGGCGCAGTTTTTTTGCGAGTCACTGGTGCGACCTTGTATTGGACGACCCTGAATTACAAAAGGTTCGGCTAAAGCCGAACCTTTTCGTCCTGTATTTTTAAAATCTGTGGGGCTAATGGGGCGGAATCTGCCACAACTCTTTAATCCCAGACATAATAAACTCCGCTGCAACCGCTACAAGCAGAAGCCCTTCGATACGCGCAAAGATGTTTACACCGGTCGTCCCCAACAGTTTCCCAATAGAACCTGCCATGCTGAGCGCAATCCACGAAAGCAAGCCGATAATCAGCACAATGCCTGACATGAGCGGTAGCTGATTCCAGAAGGGACCCGAATCCATAAACAGGATAACGGAACCAATCGCGCCGGGACCCGCGAGCTGCGGTATCGCCATAGGTACGATAGCAATCTCGTGTTGTGATTTCGCCTCTTCCGTCTCTTCAGGGGTCTCTTTGCTACGGCTAGGGCGTGCATTCAACATATCCAGCCCCATA
>JAPLCR010000259.1 GCA_026392135.1 Armatimonadota bacterium | reverse complement strand
AGGGAACGGGAATGAGATGGGAACATAGAGGCGCGGAAGCCATGCTCAAACTCAGAGCCGCATGGTGTAGCGAACAAAACACCGACTTTGCAGACATTATTAGAAGAGCGGACAACTCTGCTTAATTTTGAGTCACACCCCCACTCTTCAGGGCAGGAGGGATTATGGGTGAGGAAGGGGTCTATAAGAATCTGTCTCCCCACCGGGGTTTTCATAAGTAACGTAGCGTGCCCAAGATAGGTGATTTCTGTCTGACCGAGTGTCATGGCTCAAACTCCCCGTAGTAGTGCGTTAGGTGTGATTATCGGTTGGCGGTGAAGAGAAGAGGGCGCGTACAAGATGCTGGTGCCCCTTCCACACAAGAACGATACCACAAGCCAACGCGGTGCCAATGCTGTCTATCATCACGTCGTTGAAAGACGAAGAGCGGTGCGGTACAAAGGCTTGGTGTATCTCATCGGTACAGGCATACAGAACTGCAATGACCATGCCCATCGCGATATTCTTGAGTGTGATACGTGGCTTTCCGTACTGTAGTGCCCGAAATGCCCAGAGCGTCAGGACAAAATACTCTGTAATATGAGCCGTTTTACGAAAAACAAAGTTCCTATCCTCTATGTTTTGCGCGGTCAGATGCCCCCAGATACCCGGTACGACGCGTTCAAGAAGACGAGCAATGAGCGGAGCGAATTGTCATTGGCTCCCGCGTGCCCCGATAGGTAGAAGATAAGCCCCATCCACAATAGGAGAGGTAAGAGGTAGAACAGGCGTTTCTTCATCTCTATAGCTAGCTACTCTTTTTTGTAGTTGGAGGGACTTGCGAGGAGGAGTTGGCGAAGGGACTCTTCTCTGCCCTGTAACTCTTCTTTCGGAAGCGACTCAATGACGACTTCACTGGGGCGTGCACCTAGTTTTCCTGTGAGGGTTAGGGTTTCGGCTTTGCGCTTTACTGTTATGCGAATATCTGCACCGGGCTTCATCGCTTGCAGAGCAGTACGGTAGTTCCCTGCGTCTAGTTTCGTGCCGTTGACTTGTAGGAGAGTGTCGCCCTTTTGTAAGCCCATCGTTTCGGCAGAAGTTCCCTTCTGTACATCTTCGATAGCGACAGGTGTACTTCCAGAGAGGGAGGGAGATGTCGATATTCCAAGAAAGCCTGTCTCCCTTTGTGCGTATCGTAAACCGTAGGGCTTGAGAGTTTGGTTCCAGTCTATTTCGTCGGTTCCACGCACATAAGAGTTATACTCTGTGGAGAGGTCGACCCCAGCCGCGTTGTTAATTGCGGTTAGTATCGAGTCGTCGGGATAGCCTTGATTCTTGGAAGCGTACTTCTCGTCCAACTCGCGCAGAACGTCGTCCAGCCCTTTTACGCCATCGGTGAGAGCGCGAATCCGTAGGTCAAAATAGAAGCCGAGGATGCTTCCCTTTTCGTAGTAACTCAGCCCTCCAAAGCCCATGCTTCCCCCCTCCCATGCTTTTTGGCTTGCTTCCTCAAGAGTGACCGTTTTGCGGGCACTGTTTCCACTGAGCGATCGAATGCGCCCCGCCATATCTGTGAAGAACCACTCTTTTGAGAATGCGCCCGCCCTTACCAGAAGCAGTTGCGCGTAGTAGTCTGTCACACCCTCTGCGAACCAGACACTAGGGCTGCGAACCTCTTTGGTATAGTCGAAGGGACCCAGCTGTACTGGGCGGATATACTTTACGTCCCACGCATGGAAAAACTCATGCGCGATAAGAGGATAGATGCCCTCACTAGCACCTGTCCCAATGGGACCCCAAAGGTGAATAATAGTCGAGTTACGATGCTCTAAGCCTCCGCTGAAGCCAGCACCTCCAATGTGAAACAGGAACACGTACCGTTTGAACGGAAATCTACCAAGTATTTTCTCTGCCTCTTTTGCTACCGTGATAAGGCTCTTTTGCAGGGCAGGAACATCCGCCTTGTGTTCCCCCACAAGCACACACTGAAATGGAGTCTTCGATACGTTGAACGAAAATAGGTCGAATTTTCCAAACTGAACAGGGCAGTCGGCTAGTTCGTCGTAGTTCGTCGCCTGAAAGCGATACGTATTGGGCGATTCTTTGGAGGGAAGTGAGAGCGTGTCCAGTCCCGTTGTAACGTTCCACTGAGGGGGCATCTTCATAGTGAGCGCGATACGCGCCTCTTTATAGCCCACTGGGTACATAAACGCAGAAGCCCCGTTTATAAATCCGACATTAGGCTCCAAGCTTGAGCCAAAGAAGCCGTACCCACTGTCATTCGCGGTAACGTCGTATTCGAGGCTTACCGAAGAGGAGTGATTGGGGTTTGCAACGTCCCAGCGTCGGGGAGAGGGATGAGTGAGTGTAAGAAATTTTTTTGCGCTGTCTTGGGCGTGAACGTTGGAGATGTTCTTCTCATAATGGAGAATTTGATAGTAGCCCGGTGTCCATGCAGGAATCTCAAAGACGGTCTTCTCGGTGGGGGGCGCAGTTAGTGTGAGTTGAACATGGAGTATTTTTT
>JAPLCR010000220.1 GCA_026392135.1 Armatimonadota bacterium | reverse complement strand
GCCGGGGTTCGATTCCCCGTATCCCTATTAAAACGCTGTTTGTTTTGCCGGGGTGGTGGAATGGTAGACACGTACGCTTGAGGTGCGTATGCCTAAAAGCTTGCAGGTTCAACTCCTGTCCTCGGCACTGAGTCCCTCTCTGAATATTCGGAGGGGGATTTTTCTTTTTTGAAACGTCAATTGGGCTTTATATTTTGGTGAAGCAGAGAGAGTATCTTCTCTGTCACCTCACTAACGGTGATAGCCTGCATACAGTGAGGTTGAGGGTAGGCGCAGTGATGCCATGTACAGGATGCGCTACACGCCTCCCTATGCGTGATTACATTTGCGCGTTGACCATAAGGGCAGGCTCGGTCAGGGTCGGTAGGACCCACAAGGGAGATAACTGGGCACTCCATTGCGGTCGCAAGGTGTCCCGACCCGGTATCTCCACAGACGTGAACGGCGGAACGCCGCAGTACCGCCCCCAGCTGTTTGAGCGTGGTCTGCCCCACAAGGTTTGCGAAGGGCACTGTCACCCGTTCCGCTACTGCTTGTGCTACTGCCTTGTCTGCTGTTACCAGTGCGGAGGGGATCCCTTCTATATGAAGCGCATTGATAAGCTCCGCATAGTGTTCTGCCCCCCACTGTTTGATGGCGAGTGCAGAGGCGGGGTTGATGGAGACAAAAGGAGAGTTGGGGGCAATCCCTTCCGATTGAAGGAGAGAGAAGACCGTGCTGTCATCCTCTTCCGAAATAGAGAACGGGAATGTCACCTTTGAGGGGGTTGCACCTATAAAACGGGCAACATCGAGATACTGTTCTACAATATGGACGCTCTCCGGGGAACGAGGTACAGCCTCATTGACGTATTTTGCTAGTTCACGTTGCCAATGATAACCAAGTCGAATTTTTGCCTTTGTAGCTCTGCTAATGAGTGCGCTTTTTGTTAAGCCTTGCAGGTCAAGTACAAGGTCAAAATTATAGGATTTTAGCTCTCGTAAGCGGTGTAGGTAGTCGCGCCGCGCCTTCGCAGAGCGAAACAGTTTACTATTGAGTTTTGGGAAGGTAAGCACACCCTTGAGGTAAGGGTTGCCCTCCAGAAGCGTTTTGAATGGCTCCTCAACCGCCCAATAGAGTTCTACTTTCGGGAATGCCTCTCCTAATGCTGAAGAGACAGGCAGAGCGTGCAGAATATCGCCGATGGCACTCAATTTTATAATGAGGATACGGTGGATTTTCTGAGACTTAACGAGGGGCATTAGCACTATTTGCGGCTCTCCTGCGTGGTTTCTTTTGTTTTTATGCGTGCGCTCTTGAGTTCCAGCATATTTGCCTCACCTTCAGGGAAAACACCCGGAGAGGCTTTCCACCTGTCGTGTAGCCATAGCCACTGTGTAGGGTGCTTACGTATCTGTGCCTCTAAGTGGGCATTGACGAGTGTCATTATTGTCTCAACATCTTTCGGTTTGTCGCCGGAGGGGAGGTGTACGACTGGTGGCTCAAACGTGATATGATAACGGTTATCGGGAGTACGAACGCACCAAGAAAAGACGAGCGGGGCTTGTGTTTTGAGGTGGAAGATAGCGGGACCGTCTACGGTTCCTGTGGAAAAGCCGAAGAACGGTACAAAGACATCAATGGCGTTCTGGTCGGGTAGTATCCCAATGAGTTCGTTCATTTTGAGGTGCTGTAGCACACCTCTTGCCGAGTTTCCACGTAGAAGTACATTTGCGCCGCTTCCACGCCGTGTCTCTTCCAGCATCTTGGAAGCGTTTTTAACGCGGGCATCGCGTGCTACTACATTAAGAGTGTAGCCGTGTGTCGTAAACCATCGCGCCAGCATCTCCCAGTTGCCGAAATGTCCCGTCATAATGAGAACCCCGCGCCCCTCAGCAAGTGCCTGTTTCAGATTCTCTTCGCCCTCTACTGTGACAATTTTATCGACTGCACTACGGTCTAGTGTGGGGAGCTTGATGAACTCTGTAGCCAGCTGTCCAAAGTGTTGGTAGACTGCTTTCGCCATCTGTGCTATTTCATGTGGGGACTTTTCGGAGCTGTAGATGAGTGTTAGGTTTTTATGGGCGACCTTGCGATAGCGTTTCAATGTATGGTAGAGAAGAGTTCCCAACCCTTTCCCAAAGAGTCGTGCCAACCCCCAAGGAGAGTAGCGTAGGGGCAAAATAACACAAGGTATGAGAAGATTGCCTACGCTACGCTCTAGGCGTTTACGAAGGGGAAGGTTTTCGGAAGGAGTGGAGTTTTGCGGTCTTTCCGCCATGAAGCCTACTTTGTCGTCAACGACACCATACTCTGGATACGGTCACTATAAACGATAGGGGAGGAGGGTAGCTCTGTACCTTCAGGCGGCTCTTGCCATACACCATCTGTTTTGAGGAGCGCGATAAGTTCGCTGACACCATTTTCTTGAGAAATGCCTGTTTTCACCTCATCACGTTTACGGTAGAGAGAGATTTTCCCACCCGCCTTGCCCACATAGCCGTAGTCTGCGTCTGCCATCTCACCCGGACCATTCACGATGCATCCCATAACGGCAACATTTAGCCCAGACAGATGCCCTGTTGCCGCCTTGACCTGCGCGAGAACCATAGGCAGGTCGAACTTTGTGCGTCCACAGGAGGGACAGGCGATAAACTCAGTCATAAATCGGCGAAGTCCCAGTGCTTGCAGAATTTCTCGGCAGACGGGAATCTCGTTTATGGGGTCTTCGGAGAGCGAGACGCGGATAGTGTCCCCTATCCCTTCAGCGAGGAGCGTGCCGATACCTGTCGTGCTTTTGATACGTGCATACTGTCCGTCTCCTGCCTCCGTCACGCCAAGATGAAGAGGGTAGCTCATGCCGAGTTCGCTCATGCGTTGTGCCATAAGGCGATTGGCTTGAAGCATAACGCGCACGCGTGAGGCTTTGAGTGAGACAACGATGTTGTGATAGCCATGCCGTTCACAAATCTGAATATACTCTAATGCACTCTGAACCATTCCTTCGGGGGTGTCACCGTACATGACAGTTAAGCGTTCCGCGAGTGAGCCGTGATTGACCCCAATTCGCATCGCAAGGTCACGCTCTTTACAGGCGTTGATGACGGGCAAGAGGGAGGCTTCTATCGCAGAAATCTCCTCTTCGACCTCCGACTGGCTGTAGTCTATTGTACGGTCTTTGCGTTTTCGGAAGACAAATAGCCCCGGGTTAATACGGATTTTATCTACATACTTCGCCACCTCAACCGCGATGTCTGTACCCTGATGGTGAACATCTGCGACGAGCGGTACGTCCATATACTGGCTATGGAGTAGGGCTTTGATTTCGGCAAGGCACTTTGCTTCTGCGAGGTTGGGCGTGGTCACGCGCACGATTTCGGAGCCGGCTCGGTGCATGGCGATTATCTGCTCAACGGCTTTGGGGACGTTGTGGGTCTCCTCCGTTATCATAGACTGAATTACAATTGGGTTATCGCCACCGATAACGACCTGTGTTCTACCGAAACCGACGCGCACTGCGCGGGTCTCACGGCGGGGATACTCCACTTCCGGAATGGACATACTTGCTCCTCATTTTTTGCTAATAATTTAGTATAGCACAAACTATCAATGGGGAGAGCTTTCAGGAGGTTGTGCATTGGCTGTATAAATCCAACAAATATCGGTGCCTCTTGGCAGGAGGTTGCCCCCTCTCTACCGAACATAGCACCCATAATTCAACCTTTACGAGGAGATAGAGCTATGCGTGCTTTGGTAACTTATGAGATGAAGCCCTTCGCGGTGGAGATGCGGGAGAAGCCGATACCCGAAATTGAGGACGATGAGGTGTTGTTAGGGGTGAAAGCGGTGGGAGTCTGCGGTAGCGACCTGCATATGTGGCACGCTTCGCACTCGTGGAATGTTCTCTACCCTATTACATTAGGGCATGAGTTTTGCGGTGTAATTCTCAAAGCCGGAAGCAAGGTGAAGGGGTTCAAAGAGGGTGAGCGTGTAGTCAGTGAGACCGCTTCGTATATCTGTGGACAGTGCGTCTACTGTCGAAGCGGAAACTACAACTTGTGCCCTACCCGGCAAGGCTTTGGTGCGGGGAGAGACGGGGCGATGGCGGACTATGTGCGCGTCCCTGCCCGTTGCCTCCACCATGTCCCCGATCATGTTCCCTTCGAGGATGTCGCAATGACGGAGCCGGGGTGCGTTGCGTGTAATGCGGTGATGGAGTTATCACGCATTACTCCGGGCGATACCGTTGTGGTGATGGGGCCAGGCACAATTGGCTTAATGGTTCTACAGATGTGCAAACTTTGTGGACCCGGCAAGTTGATACTCGTTGGAACGTCGAAAGATACGACGCGCCTAGAGGTCGGAAAGCAGTTGGGAGCGGACGTAACCTTGATGGCAGACAAAGAGAGTGTTGTAGATGCTGTACTCGCGTTGGGGGATGGCTTCGGGGCGCATCACGTCTTCGACTGCGTAGGTATCTCTGCCGCGCTCAAGCCCGCCCTGGAGATGGTTCGCCCTGCGGGGCAGATAACAAAGGTAGGTTGGGGTAAGGAGCCGCTCAACTTTAATCTTGACCACCTCGTGCAGAAGGCAGTCACACTTCAAGGCTCATTCTCGCACACCTACAAGACTTGGGAGCGCGTGATTGGTCTGATGGCAAACGGGCAACTCGACCTTGCACCCTTACGCCGAACTTTTTCGCTGGACAACTGGGAAACTGCTTTCAAAACGATGGACTCTCTGGAAATTGCAAAGAGCGTCTTAATTCCATAGGAGATATACTCATGGGGACACCTATTGGTAAACCCGGTGCGATGACCGCGATAGAGCGGTACTTATTTGATGTGGCGGGCTACTTAATCATACCCGATGCCCTCAACCGCGATGAGGTAGAGGCTTGCCTTAGTGCCGCAAAACGGGTACACGCGCCCTACCCACGAGACCAGTGGCGGCAACTGGGGGCGGTATACGAGACCGAACCCGCCATTGAGAACCTGATGGATCATCCCTCCATATTCAAAAAGGTGCGAGACCTGATGGGCGACTATTTTATCCTTCAGAGCAGTTGGAATACTGTGGTTCCACCCGGTTTTGATGGCGGCGGCTTTCATCAAGACGGCTCTGGTATCTATGAGTTTCGGCGGCTAGCAGAGCGAACTCCTCTCGTCCAACTACGTTGCGGCTTCTTCCTCACCGACCAGACTAGCCCGAATATGGGGAATATGGTAATGATACCGGGTAGTCATAACACGCCCGCCATACTACCGAATCGCGCCGATTTTAAGGACTTGCCTATTAAGGAGGTTCTGTGTGGGAAGCCAGGTACAGCACTCATGTTTCATCAAGGCGTTTTTCATAGCGGTACGAAAAACGAGATGGACTTCCATCGTTATATACAGCACGTCGTCTACGCTCCGCCTTGGCTCGTACCCTCTGACCGATTAAAAAACTCACCAGAGTTTTTGGAGCGTACTACCCCTCTGCGCCGTGCCCTTGTTGGAGAGTGGAAACGCCCAGATGAGCCGTTTGGGGCAGGCTATGCCCGCCCGCCGTTTGAGGACTGATCCTGTCAGAGCCGACGATGCTATCGAATAGCAGTCGGCTCTACTCTTTCGGCGAAACGCTTGATGCACGGTAGACGTATCGGAGAATCAAGGCAAATGGAATCCACCAGATAAAATCGTTTGCGAGGAGCATATAGCCGAAACGCAAGGGCAACTCTCCCTTGATAACCGCCATAAGAAAACCAATGGGACCCAACAGTTTCCCTAGTAAGCCAACCAGTACAATCGCCCAGTGTTGCACTGGGTTTTTGGCGGCGCAGGCATACCCTACGCCGTACACGCCTACAATCATGCCTACGCACTGCCATATTTGCGGGTAGTTCGGTGGAGCCATACCTAGTAGGCGAAATGCTGAGAGAGGTGTCAGAACGACCCAAAGCCCCCAAACGATATTGTACATCGCCGCAAGCCAGAGGGTTAGCGTCATCCATCGAGGTGTATCAAGAGCCGCTTGAGATTGCAACTATTTATCCTTACCGCTTGACGAAGAGCGCAACTACCATTGAGGAATCACCTCTCCTTCGTACTGTGCTAGCATACCGAATAGAGGTGCCTCTATTCGTACCTGCACCCACCATCCTGCAAGGCTCTCCTGTGCGACTGCGTTGACTCGTGGGGAGAGAGAGTAGGGTAAAGGAGTGCCCAGTAACCAACAGCATTGCGAAGAGAACTGTAGCCCTATTTCATCTCCCGTTACTCGAAATCCAAATCGAAGGGGACCCGCTCTCTCCACCAGTAGCCCCTGCCCTAACCACTGTTCAGTAATAAGAGTAAGGCTATCAAAGCGGCGTGTCCACCGCTCTTTTGCACCGAAAACCTCGACTGAAAGTTCAATGGGAACCTGCACGCCAGCTTGAGGGAGCCGCAAAAGTGTCGCTACTAAATAGCGAAATACCCCTCGCCCCCTCACGATATTTAGTGTTCCAACTGCCCTTCCTGTCGTAGACTGGGCATGAAAACGTTGTAGTACGGTAGGTAAAATCGCGTACTGCTCTCCTACCGCTCGCTGATAGAGGCTTGCTTGCTCATCGTTCGGAGGTTTGTCCATCTGCACTCTATTCTGCGCTCACAATCGGAGCGTTTCACTCTACTCCGCAGTGGAACCAACAGTAAGAAACGGGCTACTGTTTAGAGGAGGGTAGGGGACAAATACTCTCACTAAGAGCCTTACTGCTTCCCTGTATAACTTAGCCGCCAAACGACACCCAGTGCATCATCCGTAATAAGCATGGAGCCATCTTTGGCGAGCGCAAGAGCGACGGGTCTACCCCACACACGCCCATCTGGTAGAAGCCAACCGGACACAAAGTCTTCGTAACCTCCGGTGGGCTTACCTGCGCTGTCCGTAAGCATACGAGCGATAGTGTAGCCTACTTTTTTTGTACGGTTCCATGAGCCATGTAGCGCGACGAAAAGGCTGTTCTTGTACTGAGCGGGGAGCTGACTACCTGTATTGAAAAGAATGCCTAGCGCGGCGGAGTGCGAAAGAAAAAGCAGGTCGGGCAGAAGTAAGCCCTTTTTGAGCTCCGGCTTTTCGGGCATACGCGGGTCGTGCCCGCCGCCGGAATAGTAGTAGGGCCAGCCGTAGAAGCCTCCCGGCTTTACTGCTGTCATGTAGTCAGGTACAAGTTCATCGCCCAAACCATCCCGCTCATTACACGCCGTCCACAGTTCGCCGGTAACAGGATGCCACGCCAACCCTACCGGGTTCCGTATCCCATTTGCATAGACGCGGTAGCCTGTACCGTCAGGATTATACTCCAGAATGGCGGCACGTTTTTCCGGCTCTTCCCCTACATTGCTCTCCGAACCTACGCTTACATAAAGCTTTTTTCCGTCGGGAGAGAAGAGTAGGTTGCGCGTCCAGTGCTGATGATAGCCGCCGCCGGGCAGGTCATTGATTATGACCTCTCCCTTCGTTCGGATATGTATGTCGCCCTGATGGTAGGGGAAGCGTACTACAGAATCCGTGTTTGCAATGTAGATGTATTTGGGGTTGTTCGGGGGGTAGAAGGCAAGCCCAAACGGTTGGTTCAGGTTATCGGCAAAGACGGTCTCAAAGTCCGCTTTTCCGGTTCCCTTGGTGTCTCGCAAAAGGCGTACCCGATTGGGAATACTCTCTACAACAAAGACATCACCATTCGGTGCGGTATGGATAATACGCGGGTTCTCCAGTCCTGTCGCCCACAGTTTTATGTCAAAACCGGGGGGAACCCTCAGAGGTGCGTCGTCAGGACGCTCGATAATTTTGGAACCGTTGTCCACTGAGGGAGTAGCAAACGGCTTTGGTAGGTCTCTCACACGGAGTGTATGCGTTTCCGGCACTCCTACCGCTACGGCTGGGTCTGTGGGCACTTTTTTCGTTATTAGCGCAGGGGCAGGCTTCGCGCTAAACTCAATGTCTCCCGTCGTACCCATCTCTGGCTGACAGCCACTCAACAACACAATAACAACTCCGGTTGCCACTATCGCCCAGCGGCGATACGATACCGTGTACCCTAAAACCATTATGTCACCTCAAAAAATATAACGCGCCTCTGTTTCTTGGCACGTGTGTACCATTGTACCTCTCTATCTCAAGAAATAGGGCGCGTCTAATCCAAACCTTATGCAATTCTCTCCAACTCTTCCTCTTGAACGACACAAGAAGGTGCTCTACCCTGCACAAATGCCTCCACGTCATCAACGGCTTGTTTCCCAATATAAACAGTGGGAGGTCCCGCAATGTGCGAATTATAGATAACATTGGGAAGTAGGCGGAGTGGGCTATCTATCGCGGTAGGTTCGGGGTCAGAGACATCTAGAAAGGCGAAAATCCTCTCTTTTTCCAGTTCGGTAATAAGAGCCTTCTCATCTACGCATCTACCTCGCGATGAGTTGATAAACACTGCATCGTCTTTCATTGCCTGAAACTGCTCTTTGCTCATAATGTGGTATGTGGCAGGCAGGTCAGGGGTATGTAGAGTGACTACATCAGAGACACGGCACAACTCCAAAAGGTCAGAGGTTAGTATTACGCCCAACTCGGAGGCTTTTTCGGGGCTTACGAAGGGGTCGTACAGCAGAATACGGCAGGGGAAGTGACGCAGGAGGCGAATAACGCGCTTTCCAACCTCCGATGCACCTATAACTCCTATTGTGGAGCCTGCAAGGGTTTTGAGATTGTGCGGCTTGCCCACTACTCCTTTGCGGTTTGCCTCTCCATTTTCGTAGGTACGTCGTAAGCCGAGTATTATCTCACCCAGAACCACCTCTGCAACGCTATCGGCAATCGCGCCTTTACAAGAGGCAATCATCAAATCACGCCCTTTAAGGTGGTCGCCGAACATACTTTTAACTGTCCCTGCCGCGTGTTCCCACAGCCTCAAATCGGGGCAGGCTGCGACGAGTTCGGCATTAGGGGAGGGCGTACTCCAAGAGCCAACTCCTACCTCACAACCTTGCAGTAGGGCTATCGCTTGTGCTGTCGTAAGGTGGGTCGGCGAGTCTGTCCAGATAACTTCTCCGAGCGCATCTAGCCGCTCTATATCCTCTGAAGTGAACAGTTGTTCACGGAGTTTGGTAGGTATAACGACACCAATTCGCATCTCTAGGGGTTCCTTCCTCTGCTCAAAAATAGGCTCGTAACTTTCACAGATACAAGTTTACCTGCGCGCTGTCTAAAGTTTATGCTGAAAAGGAATTAACTTTGATTTAATCGTGCTTTAACCTTGTCCCTCTATAATTATACAAAAGGCGCACTTCAGCAATAAAGAGTAGGCACTGCTTGACTACGGGAAGGTGTTGGTACTAAGCCCGTCGAATGCTAAGGGCACGGAGTGCGAACGAGAGTATATAGAATGACTTGGATAAAAACGATACCGCCTCGCGAAGCCGACGAAAAACTGCGGCAAGCAATGCAACGCTACAAGGGTCTCTACCCGATAGAGTACCGTAACGAAGTGGAGATACTGAAGCCGATGGCGAGCCGAGAACATGGCGGCAGTATCTCCGACTCGCATAGCCTACTACCGGACACTCTCTACCATGCCTTCGCTACTCTTGGTACGCTACTCTCCCCTGATCTACCCCTCACGCGCCGTCAGCATGAGATGATTGCGACAACCGTGTCGGTCATCAACGACTGCTTCTATTGAACGGAATCTCACGCAGAGTTTCTGCGTCGCGCCACAGGAGATGACGAACTCGTCGCCGCTCTACGTATCGACTACCGGACTGCTAATCTGGAGCCGCACGACCGCGCTATGCTAGACTATGTGAACACGCTGACCCGCGAACCCGTCGCAGTGACTCGTGAACACGTTGAGAATTTGCGAAAATTGGGTTTTGATGACACCGCCATTTTGCAAATTAACCTAATTGCTTCGTGGTTTAACTATATCAATCGGGTAGCAGACGGGTTGGGCGTGGGAAGACCTTAAAAGGAGAGCGACAAAATGCCTTTACCATCGGATATACCGTCGGAAGCGATTCCCATTCTGGAAGAGATGGGCTACCTGGAAGAAGATCGCCTGAAAGTTGGCGATAGTGTTCCCTGCCTGACGCTGACAAACCTGTTGTCAGGAGTGCCTACACGTATCGGAGAGCCAAATGCCCTGCTCCCTACCGTTCTTGTGTTTGGGAGTTATACCTGACCACCCTTTCGACGACAGGCAGTTCGCCTAGAAGAGTTGTATCATGCCCATCGTGCGAGAGCCGCGTTCTATCTTGTCTATATTCGCGAAGCGCACCCACTAGACGGCTGGCAGACGGAATCGAACCGTAATGAGGGGGTAGTTTTCGCACAACATCAGAACTTGACGGAGCGGCAGGAGGTAGCTGAGTCCTGCGCGATCGGGCTGAAGTTGACGCTTCCCACTCTGCTGGACACAATGGATAACGTCGCAGACAGAGTGTTTCAAGGATGGCCCGAGCGTCTCTATGTTCTTTCTACAGAGGGGCGCGTCGTCTATCAAGGCGGTAAGGGACCTTATGGCTTTTTGCTGGAGGAGTTGGATAGTTTTTTAAGTGCGTATCTAACGGATTCTGATTTATCCGCCTCCTTGCAAAAATAATATATCAGCGCATTAGACCAAGTTTTGCGGAGGTTGCGGAATTTCCAAATGAAAGCCTGGATCCTCCGGAGGCATGAGAAACTTAGCCACTCGTTTTTCCGATTTGACTGCGGCGATGAATGCGTCTTTCTGAGATACTGAGCTAGGTGCAATATCGAAAACATTCAAAACTTTAGGGTCACTGGCGTGCCGTGATACATGGGTCGGTCCTATCTTCACAATCTGAGCGGTCATCAAGGCGAGTATCTGCTCCATAGTTTTGCTTGCACTTTTGGCTTGTTGGTACACGTCGATCACGCTATCACCGCCCGCGGCATACAGCTTTTTCTGATGTGCAACACCAAATTGCTCTAAATTGTGATACATGACCCGCGCCTGTTCGCTTGGAGTGCGTGAAGTGCTAGATATAACCACCTGCGGCACATTTGATGCACGCAGGATATCTATCAGAACGGAGCGCGAATAGCTCGTTAAGGCAGACTGTTTCGCATTTGTTCCAAAGGTTATTTTGGGTGAAGCACCCGCTCCGCCAAAAGAGGTTAACTGCGGGGCAATATCACCGCTCGCATCGGAGGGTTCAGAAACGATTTCTCCGGAAGCAGTCAACTCACTCTCTGTGCTTGCTTCCAATGTAGCCAAAGCAATGGGGTCTTCTGGTTCATTCAAGGCTTCATTGGGAGGAGTCTCTACGGGAGGAGTCTCTACGGGAGGAGTCTCTACGGGAGGAGTCTCTACGGG
>JAPLCR010000467.1 GCA_026392135.1 Armatimonadota bacterium | reverse complement strand
ATTTTCGGTAGTTGCCATTTACCCGTTGATAATACGTGATTTTGGTGGTTGTGGGGGGGAAGGCGATAAAAACCCCTAAATATGTGTGTGTCAGGTTCCAATAATGTTATTAACTACGTGATGGAAAAGGCAAACCCATGGAAATGTGGGGACGCAAAACTAAAGGGCCTAAGAGGTTTTTCCTTATGGTAGCCTGGTTGCCGTCCTTGCGAGAAGCGATTTCGGCAAAGTGTCGAACTCGGATAGTCGTTTAGGAGGCAAAGTATGCAGATCTCAAGTGATGAGATTAATCGTTTGTTGGCGTTAGCCCCACAGTCTCGCACGCAAGTGAAGGGGGCGGTAAACGCGTCGTCTCTTGGAGACAGTGTAGCGGTAGGCGGAGCCGCCGCGACACTGGATGTTAGCACGACGAGTCAAGACATTCAGCACGTCCAGAAAGTTTTGAGTCGCCTTCCTGATGTACGTGAAGATCGTGTATCGGCATTGAAATCTGCAATTGAAAACGGTACCTACAAGGTGAGCGGTGAAGATATTGCAGATCTGATTATACGCCGAACCCTTGCCGATAACGCCGGGATTTAGTCTCGGATTACTATAAACGTGGAAGCCACTGGAGCATAAGCCTCTCCAGTGGCTTTTTGCCATGGGTTAGGTATTCAAATGTCTGCTATTTTCAGGGTAATGACCTACAATACACGGGGTAGCTTGGGGATAGACAACCTTCGCTCGACGGAGCGCATCGCTGAGACGGTGCGTCTGCACTCTCCTGACATTGTGTGTTTTCAGGAGATACATCAACGTTTGCCGTGGAGTCGTTTGGAGAATCAGCCCAAGCGTTTGGGACATCTGTTAGAGTGTCCTTTCTATTTCCACTCTCCTGTGAATTTTGGACTGGGGAGGTACGGTATCGGAATCGCTTCGCGCTGGAAGCCAACCCATATTCGCAAATACCTCTTGCCCTCACAGGGCGAACAGCGCGGACTATTGGAGTTAGAGTTTTTGGATGTGGCGACGATAGGTTCATTTCGCGTATTCTGCACACACTGGGGCTTAAAGCCGGAGGAGCGAGCGAGGCAGGGGCGTTACTGTGTGGAAAAAGTTGGCGGTTCCCCCCTTCCAGTGGTATTTTGCGGGGATTTGAACGAAGAGGCGGCGGCGGAAGGCGTTCGAGGATTATTAGAGCAAGCCGGTTTATCAGATTTCAACTTGGAGGGCGCTCTTACGTTTCCTTCGGATGCGCCAAATACACGGATTGACTACATACTTGGGCGTGGCTTGACTTGTAATCGGTTCGAGGTAGCCGCCTCTCTCGCTTCCGACCATCTTCCGCTTATCGCCGATATACGCATCGGTTGAAGTGTTGCACGTGAAACATGATAGGCACTATCCATCAACGCAAGAGCAGTCTACTACCATATAAAGCCAAAGCACCTGCCCATAGCAACGATGTGCTACACCAGAAAATCGTGGAGGAGAGCCTGTCCAGAAGAGATGCCTTTCCGGTTCCACACAACACAAATGCACCTAACAAGAGCAGTAGTCCGAATACGATACCCCCGGACTGCTGAGCAACGCGCCCTGCCATATTGAGTTGACCATTGGAAAGGAACGCTTGCACTGTACCCGTCACTGCTCCTAGCACGAAACCCATTGGAATAACCAGAAAAAAGACAAAGGCATACTGCCCATCTGCTAGAGTAGGGCGGAAAAATAGCCAGTGGAACAGTAGTGTAGCCACAGGGAGAAACAAGGCTCCACCTAAACTGCCTACAATGATACGTACTGCATTCATCTTGCCTCCATCAAGGTGTGCTTCGTTTTTAGGAGACAGTCGTATTACATACTGCTCAATAGAGCCTCCACAATACGAAACAAGTCCTCTTCCGAGAAGAAATCTATCTCAATACGCCCCGCTCCGCCCGCAAAGTGGCGTAGAGTGACCTTCGTGCCCAGTTTGTGCTGAAGCTGCTCGGCGACGGATGTTTCGTGTGGGTCGAGTTTGAGGCTTTTGGTCTCGTAGACCCTTCCTGCGACCTCGCCAGAACCGGATACCGTGACCGTATGCGCCTCCCCTTCCACTATCGGGCGCGTCGTTCGCGCTAACTTCTCCGTATCGCGAACCGATAAGCCACGCTTTACCACCGAACTCCACGCTTGCAGGAGATACTGCTTATCTGTAATCATCAATAGGGCGCGAGCGTGTCCTTCTGAAATTTCGTTCCGCTCAAGGCTATCTTGAATCTCTTCCGGTAGATTCAAAAGACGTAACGTATTCCCTACCGCCGAACGGCTTTTGCCTACCCGCTTCGAAACGCTATCTTGCGTCATATTGAACTCATCTATCAGCCTGCGAAACGCTCGCCAATATCTTCGCGTTGAAGGTTCTCGACAATCGCGATTTCGAGTTGCGTCTGGTCGGTTACACTCTTGATGAGTGCAGGAATACTTGCTAGCCCTGCCGCCTGTGAGGCTCGGAATCTACGCTCGCCTGCCACTAATTGATACTTATTTGCGCCTATTTGTCGTACTAAGATAGGCTGTAAGACCCCATGCTCCTTGATAGATGTAAGAAGGTCTTCCATTTTTAGCGGGTCGAAGAGTGTTCGAGGCTGAAAGGGGTTTGCCACGACCTGACTCAGGGGAATGTCCTGCACCTGTCCTTCTGTGTTCACGCTGTTTTCTGAAAGGAGAGCAGAAAGCCCCTTACCTAGTCCGCGTTTTTCCATATTCGATTATCTCCTTTGCGATAGATTGGTAGGCGAGCGCGCCCCGTGATTTTGGGTCGTACAGTGCGATGGGTAGTCCATGACTTGGAGCCTCTGTCAATCGCACGTTCCGAGGAACAATAGTAGGTGAAACAGTATCGCCAAAGTAGCCTCGTACCTCTTCTACCACTTGACGGGCTATCCGCGTTCTTTCATCGTGCATGGTCAACAAGACTCGCGCTATCTCAAGAGTCGGGTTCAGTTGCCGCTTTACGAGTTCTACCGTTTTCAGCAGTTGTGTTACACCCTCTAGCGCGTAGTACTCTGTTTGCATGGGAATGAGGAGAGCATCGGCGGCTACAAGCGCATTAAGAGTTAGGAGGCTAAGTGAAGGAGGCGCATCTATCAGTATAAGATCGAAGCTATCGCGTACGGAAGCGATCGCTTGCCTTAAAACTGTTTCACGTGAAAGCATCGACATCAGTTGAAGCTCTGCACCCGCTAGGTCAAGTGTGGCGGGAACGACTGTTAAGTTTACAACCTGTGTGGGAATCTGGCACTCCGCAATGGGTTTGCCCTCAATCAAAACATCATAGGTGGATAGTTCTACTTCTCCTCTATCTACGCCTAGTCCGCTTGTTGCATTGCCCTGTGGATCGAGGTCGAAGAGCAATACACGCTGCCCCTCTAGCGCCATATATGCCGCTAGGTTTATTGCGGTAGTCGTCTTGCCCACCCCGCCCTTCTGATTCACGATTGCAAAAACAACTGCCATCTTGCTCTCCCTCTTCGCCGTCTTTCCGCTTAAATTGGGTATCATCTCAATAACATCCTACATAGTACCCTACAAAGCGTACCAGAAAGCCTGAAACCATGGCGCGAGAATACACTTCTTACCAACAACAAGCCATTTCGAGCGATGCGACTGATATTTGCGTTGCGGCAGGAGCCGGCTCCGGTAAGACCGGTGCCTCTCACCGCAGCTGAGAGCTGGTGTAGACAACATCTTGGTTATCACATTTACGGATAAAGCCACAAGAGAGATGAAGGCACGCATTGTGAAAGCTCTCTTAGATGAAAACCTCCTTGATGAGCGAAGGCAGATCGAGACCGCATATATCAGCACGATTCACGGGTTCTGTTCGCGTCTACTTCAAGAAAACCCGTTTGAGGCAGGCGTAGACCCCCAGTTCAGAGTATTAGAGGAGCCTAAAGCCAAACGCCTGTTTCGTCAAGTATATGAAGGTGTGATAGCAGCTGCCTATCGTGAGGAAAGTGAGGAGATTATTGAACTTGTCGCGTCTCTACAGACAAACCGACAGCGGGACGATGCAAGTGACCCACTCATCACGCTGGTTGGAGCAGTAGAGAGCGTCATAAACCGTTTGAGGGGAGCAGGGCGAAGTTACTCAGAGGTGGAGCGGCACTACCTGGCAGGGGAGAGACATACCCTGCAAACGTCCCAACAACTCGTACACGACTGGCTACAACCGATATGGCAGGAGATTGACAGCTGTCGGCAAACCCTTGATTTACTAAAGAGTGGGTTACGTACGGGCTTTGCGAGTGCTTACCAGACACTTGTTGTCCATACAACGCATAAAAACAATGATACTCTCTCTCTTCAGGATACAGTTGTATCCTTGAATGAGATATTGCGTTCTGTTACTTCCCTGCGTGACCCGCATACCGCCCCTGATTCGCGTGAAGCACAAGCCTTCCAGTGTTTTCAACGCATTAGGAACGCTTGTGACGAAGCAAAAGCACTCTATAAGGTTCTTGGGGAGAGGGAGGAGGAGGCACAGAGAGCCTGTTATCAGTTTTGGGGAGTGTTATTGAAGGTTTGGGATGCGTATATTCAAGAGAAGCTTCGTCAAGGTGTGCTTGATACGGAGGATTTACAGACCGAAGCCTTGCGGCTGCTTGAGACATCCCCAGAGGTTCGACTACGCTATCGTGAGCGTTTCCTTTATCTTATGGTAGACGAATTTCAAGATACAAATACCGTTCAGATGCGTCTTATAGAGGTACTGCATACTCCTGAAAGTGACCTTAAAGCCCGCTATCGGCAGGAACATTTCCTCCCAGCATCCCGTGAGGCACGAGAAAACTATCTGTTTGTCGTTGGTGATGTTCAGCAGAGTATCTATGCCTTTCGCAATGCCGAACCGTCTCTATTTCGGGAGTTAGAGCGGACGTTCCGTGAAGAGAACGGCGTCTTACACGTTCCTCTATCCGTCAATTTTCGCTCCCGCCCAGAGATACTTAGGCTCATCCGCCGTGTGTTTGGTCGTATCTGGCAAAACGAGGCGACTCCCTTCGTACCCCTTACAAAAGGGGCTGAATTTGCAGACAAAAGTCTACCTTCTGTTGAGATAATACTCTCTAAAAGTCTTTCGAGAAGCGACTACCTTGTACTCGAAGCAGAAGCCATTGCTACTCGCATTGGTGAAATTGTCTCAGAACAACAGATTCGCATTACACACGCTCACGACCCGCGATTTGGCGAGCCGATTGATTATCGCGATATCGCCGTTCTGCTTCGCACCACCACGCAAATAAACGCCTATGAACGCGCATTTGCCCGACAAGGTATCCCGTTTTTTGTTGTGAGCGCAGGGCGCGGGTACTATACGCGCTTTGAAGTGCGTGACATTCTGAACCTCCTTACGGTCTTAGAGACTCCACTGAACGATGTTGCACTCGTTGCCACACTCCGCTCTCCCTTTGTTGGACTCTCGTTGGATACACTTCACCGCCTGCGTGCCTTTACAAAAAACCGTACAACGTTGGACAGAGATGCCGCACCACTCTATTTTGAGATAGAACCTCTCCTTGAATCAGGGCAGTTGGAGAGAACAGAGGCAGAAAAGCTTAGGCAGTTTGTTGCCATAATGTTAGAGTTACGGCAGGTAGAAGATAGACTTCCGGTGGGGCCGGCTTTAGAGCGTGGTATTACAAAAACGCACTATGATGCTCGTCTGTTGTGCCGCCCTGAAGGAAGGCGAAGGCTAGCAAACGTGAGGAAGCTCCTTCAGATGGCGAACAGCGATTCAGTGGTGGGCGTGCGCGAATTTATTACGCGCCTGCGCGATTTGGAGAAGATTTCTGAACGTGAAGGAGATGCTCCTACAGAAGAGGAAGCAGCTAATGTCGTTCGCTTTTTTACAATACACGGGGCGAAAGGGCTAGAGTTCCCCTTGGTCATACTTGCGGATATGTCGAGTTCTCTGTCTTATCCTGAGAAAAGCCTTTTCGTTTGTGACCCGCATCGCTTGGCAATGGGCACACGCATTATCGGGACAGAGGATGCGGTTTATAAGACAATCGCAGAGCAGAAGCGTCAGCGTGAGCTGAAGGAGAGTGAGCGTCTTCTTTATGTTGCGATGACACGAGCTAGGGAGCATCTCATACTTAGCGGACTTATGGGCGCACGTGGTGAAAACTGGGCGGCGCAGGTGTTTCCACTGTTGGGGCTACTGGAAGCGGGCGATACGGTAGAAACGCGCCTGATTGGGGGACAGTTAGAGGCTCTGGTTGCGCCTCATAGCACCTATACAACGGGGCAGAGAGAGGTTTCTGAAGTGCATACACGTCACAAAATTCGTCAGAGAGCAGAGGATCTGGTAACCGTACTGCTTGAAGAGGTCGAAACGCCGTTTCAGGCAAGATAGAGTTCGGAAAGTTGAACCGCAAGGATACCTGCTGCAGCTCCCGCTAGGAAGAAGGGAGTCTCTTCCTTCAGTCCTCGCCCCATCGTGCTGAGGTAGGGGCTGAGCTTTTCGAGTTCGCTGATGCTCTGCTCGGTATCTATAATAGTCGTTTGAATTTCGCTACTCAGATCCAGCTCATCCATCATAGTACATATCCGTACCAGCTGTTCTATGGGAAGCCGCGGAATGGGAACCCAAACGGGGGCACGTACTACTTGCCGCAAAATCGTAATCGTGTGCAGGCTCATACCGTGGTGATGGTGTCGTTTCTCCGCGAAGCTGATGCGTGGAACCAGAACCGGAGTGCCGCCAAGAGAAGCCACCGCGTTTACTGCAACTCCTTGGTCTATGCCAGAAAAACCTAGCGGAGTCTGTGTACCCGCATTACCCGGTCCTTGTCCCGTAATGATGACATCTGCGTTCAATACCTCTTTTGCAAACGCCATCCCTGAGTAGAGGTTAATCGCCTCATAATCCCCGCCATACGCCTGCCCAACCGTGATGGTTGCAGACAACAGGTTCTGTGCTTTGAGGACTGGAACGATGCGGCTCATTGGCAGACTAAGTGCAGAGGCATCTGTCATAATATAGACGATTTTGAGGGGGCGTGAGAGGTTATGTACCTGCTCTGCCCAGCGCATTCCAGCACAGACCGCCGGCAGCTGGCTATGTAGCTCCATACAGATAACGGGCAGTTCTTGTAGGCTCTGGAACTGTGCTATCGCCTCGTGGTACGGGCTTTCAGGTGCCTCTACTGCAAGCACAGGGATTTGGAGCGGAGTATATCGTAATTTGAGAATATGCCCTTTAGGGGGCGTGTTGGGGAGGCGATTGGGAGTTACAGAGACAACGTAGTCTAAGCCCCCTGTCCCCAGTTTGAGTTCGACTGCGACGGTGTTTAGGACAACGGTGTCCCCAACAAGCAGTTCCCCCGTCAAATCGGTAAGGTTTAAGGCACTACGCAGGGAGTTCTCTTCCGTAGAGCGCACCTGTATCTCTTGTGCTCCCGGACGCTCTGCGATAATGGAGGTGACAACACCGACGATTCGTGATATCATCTGGTATTTGCCCCCTCGCTCCATAAGAAGAAAAATGTAAGGTGTTTTGTTGCCTTAACCAACCGGATAGCCCTTCATTAGCGTGTAAGTGTGACTTTCGTAAGCCCCCGCGGTCTGTCGGGGTTCTGCCCACGAGCAACCGAGAGATAGTTTGCCCATAGTTGCCCCGGTAGGATGTAGAGTATCGGGCTTAGGCTTTCAGGCACCTCTACAGGGATTGTAATTGGACGCGTGGCTAGCTCTAAAATCTCCGGAGAGCGTGCAAAAATAACCATTTCTGCACCGCGTGTTTGTAGCTTTTGTGCGAGTTCTACCATGGATGCGTAGGCGTGTCCATCGGGTGCGTAGAGAAAACAGGGGAACCCTTCGGAGACGATTGCGATGGGCCCATGCAGAAAATCTGCCATTGAGTACGCTTTCGCCATGAGGTAGCTGGTCTCTGTCATTTTGAGAGCGGCTTCGAGAGCGGTGGCTTGGTTTAAGCCACGTGCCAATACCGCACACTCTTGTATATAACGGTACCGCTCGACCACGGTTTCAATAGTTTTCGCCACAGAGAGAACGCGGGAAGCCTGCTCTGGTAGCTGCTTCAGCCCTTCTAATAGGGTGGAGCTACCTGACCAGTGCGCGACTAAAAGCGCGACCAGCATTAGCGAAGTGGTATAAGTTTTCGTCGCGGCAACCGCTAACTCCTCTCCTGCGGTACAGTAGAGTGCAAAATCGCTCACTTTTGTGAGGGCAGAATCTTGCACATTGGTAATGCAGGCGGTTAAAGCTCCTGCTTCCTGAGCAGAGTGTAGAGTCTGTACAACGTCTAGTGCCTGCCCTGATTGCGAAATGCCAATGACTAGGCACCCTGAGAGGTCTACTTTCGTGGAGTAGAGGGTATAGACGGAAGGGGCGGCAAGGGAGACGGGAACGCCACAGTAGATTTCTATAAGGTATTTGGCGTAGGTGGCGGCGTGGTCTGAGGTGCCGCGTGCCGCGATAACGACTTGACGTATCTGTCGAGCGCGAATTGCCTCCGCTAGGACGAATACTTTCGCGGATTCCTGTTCAACGGCACGGGCAAAAGCCTGTGGCTGCTGGTGAATCTCCTCTAACATCAGCGTCATGAAAACCATCTCCTTCGAACCTACAATGAAAACACTTCTCAAATTATACCCGTATCCTCCTCCTCTCTCTTAGAGCAGGCGAGGAAATTAGTAATAACTTCCTCTCTTGGCGAGGTGTTTCTCTGTCTATTTCTCTCTATTGTACAGGTCGAGCGTTAGGCGAGCGTTATATCAGCGTTAGCCTAGCGTTAATCGTGCGCTATTTTTGAAATAATCTGAAAAACAGGGCACTTTTTTGGTTTTGATGTGCTTGAAACCTGTAAGCTAAAGAGGAGGGTAAGAGTTCCAAGTTTGGGGC
>JAPLCR010000113.1 GCA_026392135.1 Armatimonadota bacterium | reverse complement strand
AATTGGGAGAGGGATGTCCGTTAGGACAGGGTGAGGGCTAGTTCAGATGCTCTGCGTAACATGAGTAATTAACGATACTGTGTACGATTTGAGAGAGAGAAAGCAGAAACGCAAATTGCCAATACTACGCTATAACTTAGGACCTATGGACAATAACACCTATCTTATTGTAGATAGCATGACGAACGAAGTTGCGCTGGTTGATCCCACCTTCGATTCTGAAACAATATGGGAGGAGATTCAGGAATCGGGCTATACGCTGCGTTACGTCCTCAACACGCACGCCCATTTTGACCATATTATTGGAAATGCCTATTTTTTAGAAAACTCGTCTGCGATTCTTGCACTACACCGTAACGATTTAGGCTTCCTGCACCAACTTCCTGTGCAGGCGCAGATGTTCGGTTTTTCAGCAAAGCCTTCTCCTGAGCCGTCTCTCTTTTTGGAGGAGGGGCAGACGCTTATGCTCGGCTCTACACCGATAGAGGTGCGTTTCACGCCAGGTCATGCACCGGGTCACGTCACGTTTTTGGTAGAGGGGGCTGCGATTGTGGGGGACTGCCTCTTTCAAGGAAGTATTGGGCGAACCGATTTACCACAAAGCTCTTTGCAGACCCTAATGCACTCCATTCAGATACAGTTGCTAACTCTTCCTGATGGGACTCCCGTCTACCCAGGGCATGGTGCACCTACAACTATCGGGGAAGAGCGTCGACATAATCCCTTTCTACAGGAGTGGAAATAGCGATGCTAGAGCGACACAATCGGGCATTTAAGGAGTGGGCTGTTTCGTGCGAAGCCATGCGGCGCGGAGAGCAGATTCTGTTGATACGGAAGGGCGGTATACGCGAGGACAGTGGGACATTTCAAATACAGGATTCAGAGTTCTTCCTCATACCCACCTACGAGCATCAGAATGCCCGACTATTGAAACCAGAGTACCTTCCGCGTTTGGCAGAGGCTCAGGCACAAGAGCGTTTGCTAAGCACCATCAAGATAGACTCCTACGCGGTAGTGACTGGCATTTATGAGGCACAAGACGAGGCACAAGTGCAGGCAATTAAGCACGAATGCCCATGGAACAGTACATATATTCAAGAGCGGTTTAACTTTAACCCGTATGACCCACTCTATCTTGTTGTATTGCGCGTCTATCGGCTCCCAAAACCATGTGTCACGTTAATGCTTCCAGAGTACGCTGGATGTAAATCATGGGTAACGCTCGCGGAATCATTTTCAACTGAGGGTGCCATTCCTGCTGTTCCTGACGCAGAGTTTGAAGCGCGGTGTCGAGCGTTGGCGTTGCATTAATGCTTGGTTCAGAGTGATGGGGGTCAGAGTAAAAGGTGTACCTATGGCATTTGAAATGCCCTTTCACCCCGAACCTCCGGGGTGGCTCTCTGCTCCCCTTCTCTGCATAGAGTGAAAACGTGGCGGCACGTTCGAGGGTTGGATTCTTAGCCCCCAATATAGTACGCTCTACGTATTCGTACAACACAATAAATATCGAAGGGAGTCTCATGTGAAAATCACCAATGAAGAGCGCCTTGCAGGCGCACTCATGCCAGAAACACTCGAACTAGCCATCAGAACATTCAAAGATTCGGGAATGGTCATCCTTGAAAATGTCTTTGATTTGGACTTTATAACGGATGTTCGCGCTGCGTACGATATAGAGTTAGCCGCATATATTAGCGCGGTGGGCGGCTTAGAGGCACTGAAGGACAAGACCTTCGGCACAAACCATATCGGGTTCTTCCCGCGTATGTACGCGCCAATCGCTGACGAGCGTGTTGCCGCCAACGCCATTGCGGTTCAGGTCTCCAATGTAATCCTTGGCAACGATTTCCAGTGCTGTTTCTACCACACGAATACAGCGATGCCCGGCTCTAACTATCAGGCTATCCACCGTGATTCCGGCTCTCTGTTCGAGATGGAGATGCACGTACCTCACCCTACCACCTCTCTTGTGGTAAATATCCCGCTCTGCGACTTCACTATAGAGAACGGCAGCACTGAATACTGGCCCGGTACACACCTCATTGTCTCAGACAAGCCTCAATACGAAAAGGATTTGGATGCTCGCGCTGCCACAATGCCCTCCGTTCGCGCTAACATGAGTGCGGGAAGCTTAGCCCTACGCGATCTACGTGGTTGGCACAGAGGTATGCCCAACAACGCCGACTACTCTCGTACTATGATGGCACTCGTCTATCAACGCAGTTGGCTCTCCTACAATGCGGTGACCATTCCGCAGACGACATGGGACAACTGGTCGGCGATGGCACGAAATGTTTACCGCAGAAACACCGTAGTAGAGGACAGTGAACACACGCCTCAAAGTTGGGATAGGATATCGAAAGCACGCTAACTTACACCAAAGGTAATACCATGAACCCTAGTGAGACTAACACCATACTGGCAAGCCTACCTAACCCTGAGCCTTTCACCTTAAAAGATGTTTTTGAGGATAAGGTATTTGAGGTGAATGAGCTACGCGAACCAAAGTGGCTTAAAGACAGTAAACGCTTT
>JAPLCR010000291.1 GCA_026392135.1 Armatimonadota bacterium | reverse complement strand
TGCACACAAATCTGTTCGACTCATTTGTCTACATATCTTAACCCAATACTGGGGTTGATTAAGCATCGTCCACCTGCCTTAATAGGACTATACTAGGGGCTACCAGTATTGTCAAGAGATACCGTAAAAGTTTTTATGTAGCAACGCGATGATATGGGGCATTAGTAAGAAGGGAAGGATACTATGAAGATATTAGTGGTGGGAGGAGGAGGGCGCGAACACGCGCTTGTCTGGAAAATAGCTCAAAGCCCACTGGTAAATAAAATATACTGCGCTCCGGGAAACGCGGGAATCGCAGAGATTGCGGAGTGCCTCCCCATAAGTGTCTCTGATATTTCTGCCCTCGCTAAGTTCGCAGAAGAGAACGGAATAGACTTGACAGTGGTGGGGCCCGAAGGTCCGCTTACTGCGGGAATTGTAGACTACTTCGAGGGGCGTGGTATGCGAATAGTGGGACCCTCCGCTTCGTGTGCCCGCATTGAGGGAAGCAAAGTTTTTGCAAAAAAGCTGATGCAGACATACCATATTCCTACCGCGGAATACTGGGAAGCGCAATCGCTAAGCGAGGGCATTGCTCACCTAAACAGTTTCTACTCCACTCACGCACAAAATACCCCTATCGTTATCAAAGCAGATGGGCTCGCGGCAGGCAAAGGAGTCACCGTTGCACAAAATCGCAATGAAGCACTGGAAGCACTGCAAATAGTGATGGGAGATAAGGCATTTGGAGAGGCGGGGAGCCGTGTCGTAATTGAAGAGTGCCTGTTTGGGGAGGAAGCCTCTATCATCGCAATTACCGATGGCTACGATGTCATACCGCTCGTACCTACCCAAGACCACAAGCGAATAGGCGAAGGCGACACAGGACCCAACACAGGGGGCATGGGAGCCTACTCACCCGTTCCTGCTGTGTCACAGGAGATCGTAGAGGAAGCCCTTGAGCGCATACTTCGCCCTGCCATTCAAGCGATTGCCGACTTAGGAATACCCTATCGCGGTTTTCTCTATGCAGGCATTATGATTACCGAAGACGGTATTAAGACCATAGAGTTTAACTGCCGACTCGGAGATCCCGAAACACAGGTCATTATCCCCTTATTGAAAAGCGACATCGTTCCCCTGCTGATTAGTACCACCGACTGCACGCTCGGACAGATCCCTGTAGAGTGGCACGACCATGCGGCTACAACAGTAGTTGCATCGTCGGGCGGCTATCCGGGGAAATTTCAGACAGGCAAAGAGATAAAAGGGCTGGAAAAACTGCGAGACTCCAAAGAGTGTGTCGTTTTTCACTCCGGGACTACCCTGCAAGACGGCAAGCCCGTTACGACCGGAGGGCGCGTCCTGTGCGTTACAGGTATCGGCTCTACTATCATGGACTCTGTCGCGAACGCCTATATCGGCTTGAGCAACCTCGATTTTGAGGGTATGTACTACCGCAAGGACATTGCAACCCGCGCTCTGCGCCACTTGTCGGATGAGTAACGTCCTGCTATTTTGGGAATTGACGGAGTTTTATATACCGTCGTTTGGTTGGCTACAGCGGGACCTAAATAATCCGCCTTTCACTGTTCCCGTAAAAGCCCGGTTCAGGCGACGCGGAAACTTGGAACTCATGGTTTTTCGTAACTACTCACGCTATGGAATGCGACCTAACCCCCTAACCCCCTTCCCGAAACGGGAAGGGGGAATAACTGCCGCTAAGAAAATAACGGAGGCGGTGGAACGCTAGGCTTTTGACCTAAACCGAGTGGCTCTATCCAACGATAACCACTTTGCGCTCTAGTCACCCCTTCCCGGTTCAGGAAGGGGACGGGGGTTAGGTTCCCCCCGAAGGGGGGCTGAGTAGTTACGGTTTTTCTATACGCAGTTAATGTCGCCGGGGCGTGCCAAATACACTCTGCTTAAAGCTAAATAATAGAAGGAGCGTACCCTTATCACATTAAGGGGCTAGTTATCTTTTATGAAATATCTTACTCAACTGCTCGACAAAAAAGTATATCAACAAGACGGCACTCTGTTAGGCAAAACCATTGATGTTATTGCCCAGTTGAACGCCCGTTTCCCCTCCATTTCGGCGATTCACGTGCAGTATAAAGAGAGTCTGCTCTATATACCATTCGATTGCGTGGAGTTTGAGGACGACCCAGAGGGTCCATCAGGGGCTGGCAACCTGCAAAGCGACCTGCGCCTGACGATACCCGTTGAGAGTGTTCCTGCCTATACCCTACCTCCAAACACCCTACACCTGCGCCGCGATGTTCTGGATAAGCAAATTGTGGATGTACACGATTTTCGCGTGGTGCGTGTCAATGATGTGAGGCTTGCCGAATGCGGTACGGGGTACTGCGTGGTAGGTGTAGATGCTAGCCTCCGCGCTATGCTCAGGCGATTCGGTGCTGTTATTAGCAAGCCCATCGAAGCGACGGCGCACCTTTTTCATACGCCTCTACGTGCAAACCTTATTGCGTGGGACGATATGCAGACCCTTGAACCCGGAACTGCAGAGGGTCCTCTACGCCTCAAAGTCTCTCATGATAAAATCGCACGCCTGCACCCTGCCGACATTGCCGAAATCGTGGAGCAGCTCACGCCACAGCAACGGGTTGAGGTTCTTGAATCGTTGGACGATGAGACCATTGCGGATGCAATTGCAGAGGTAGACCCCGATATGCAGGTCGAGATTATGCAGCAACTCGATCTCGACAAGGCGCGTGATGTTATTACTCACATGGAGCCAGACGATGCCGCGGACGTTCTGGACGATATGCCTGACAGCCGTAGCGACGATATTCTGGACAAAATGAACCCCGAAGATGCGGAGGCTCTCAACCGCCTGATGGAGTATCACGAGGATACTGCCGGAGGCTTGATGACCACCGAATATGTCGCTATCCCCGACCACATTACCTGTGAAGAGACGATACAGAATCTCCGCGCGCTCGCGCCTAGAGCGGAGATGATCTACTATGTCTATATTGTAGACGACGATAATAGGCTTGTGGGAGTGCTAAGTTTGCGAGACCTCGTTGTGTCTCCTCCCGAAACCATTATTAACAACATTATGGTCAAGAATGTGATCCGCGTCCATGTAGATGACCACGCGAATGAAGTCGCACAGGTTATAGGGCGTTACAACCTGCTTGCCGCCCCTGTTGTAGATGAAGAGGAGCGCCTACTCGGCATCATCACCGTTGACGACACACTGGAGCGCCTGCTTCCGCAAGAGCGTCGCCGCCGCCTGCCCTCTACCGCATGGCAAGACGCGCAGAACGACTGACCTCCTCTACAGCCCTCTGCATAAGATACGCCTGAGCAGTTACGATTTCTCCTCTCAAATATAACAGTTTTCTCCTATTACCTCTATGCGAACTAAACTTCCTGCCTGTTTTGCCGACAATAGTTCAGCGTGAAAACGTGTGCTTAAACTATAGGGATACCGGCAACACCTTGCCAAAAACATGGATGTAGGTACTATGATAGAAAACTCTTCCGCAAAAATGGCTCATCACTCACTTCTCTTTCATAAGCCGTTGTCTAAACCCGCAGACTATCCAGTGCAACCAAGGGTTCCTGAACGAGTCCCTCAGCAGGAGTGGGTGCGCCAACGCTATAAAATGCCTCCGCCAGAGGTGTTGCGCTTGCAGACGCGGCAGGGCATGGAGTATATACCATCGCCCCATGTGCGCCTACTGGTAGTGGATGACGACAACTTGGTACGACAGACCTTCAGCATGGCACTCAAAGACGAGGGCTATAATGTCGACTGCGCGGGATCTGCGGGAGAGGCGTTAGAGTTTCTGATTCAGCAGGTTTACGACATCATGATTTGCGATGTGTTTATGCCGGGTGAGAACGGGCTTGACCTGCTTCAGAAGACCCGTGCATACTATCCCGATATGCCGGTGGTTCTTATTACAGCGTACGGCAGTATCGATTTGGCACGAAATGCCCTCAGCAACGGCGCAAGCGATTTTATTACTAAGCCCTGCAGCACTCACGACCTGCCCATCGTTATTGAACGCAACCTAACCCGCCACGCCTGCGATAAGAAGGCGCACGTTCAGACTCATATCGCACTGCAAAGTTCGCATGAAAACGTCCTATCTGCCCTGTTGACTGCGCTTCATACACGAGACACAGAGACTCAGGGACATTCGG
>JAPLCR010000146.1 GCA_026392135.1 Armatimonadota bacterium | reverse complement strand
GTTATTGGGAAGCCATCCCAAGCAGACTGCCCTCGTACAAGAGATATTGAAACATCCTGCGCTGGCAAACCGCCCTGAGCTAGCTACTGGAATTTGGCTCTATGTTGATGACCTTGACCGCAGCCATACCATCAGCCAAGGAATTGAGAGCACTACAGGCTCTTATTGGCATGGGATTATGCACCGTAGAGAGGGCGATTTCAGTAATAGCCGCTACTGGCACCGCAAGGCGGGAGGGCATCCGCTACTCGTGGATACGCCAGAAGGCTTGGTAGGCGAAGTAGAGCGAGCGAAGGGTAGCCCCATTGAACTTGTACGGAAGCAACGAGAGGAGTGGGCGACACTATTCGAGTGGTGTGCAAATAGCCTTTAGGTGGGGCAAGGCTGTTTTCTAAGGGGCGGTAGAGGGTGTATAATATAGTATCACTCGGTTTGCTGGAAAGGCTTTTACTGTATGGATTCACGCCTCTTTACCCCGCCTGTCGCGCCGGAAGTACGTTGGAGACAGTTTGAGGAGCGCGTACTTGGCGAGTTTCAGGGATTTTTTGACGCTGAAAGCCCCATTGTTGGGGCGCGTGCGCCAGGTCGCCTCGACGTAATGGGAGGAGTTGCAGACTACTCAGGAAGCGTCGTATTGGAGATGCCTATATCGGAGGCTGCGTATGTGGCGTGGCAGTGGCGCGATGACCGCCTCTTCCGAATTCTGAGCCTAGCCCCTGAATCGACAGACTTCCAGCCCTATCTCGAAATCTCCTTAGATACCCTTGTCAATTCTGAGGGAAGGCTGCGCCCAATAAGTGAGGTGCGAGCCGCTTTGTCGGGAGACTCGCGAACGCGCTGGGCTAGTTACCTTGTCGGTTGTTTCTATATGATGCTACACGCATACACGAAGGTGACGCAGGGGATAGTGGACTCGCGTTTGGGAGAGCGAGGGGCGAACATCCTCCTTGAAAGTGATGTACCTTTGGGAGCGGGAGTGTCCTCTTCCGCTGCGATTGAAGTAGCCACCATGCACGCTCTCAGCGAAGCTGCAGGCATCCACCCCAGTAACCTCACGTTCGCCGCATGGTGTCAGAAGGCGGAAAACCACATTGTCGGTGCGCCCTGCGGTATTATGGATCAGGTGACATCAGCACTCGGTGCCGAAGGAATGCTTCTTGCCTTGCGCTGTCAACCTCACAACCTGCTGGGTAACTACCGTATTCCGCGCGGCTGGCGGTTTGTGGGAATAGACTCGCGGGTAAAACACTCGGTGGGCGGCACTGCCTATACGAAAGCCCGCGTTGGGGCGTTTATGGGGCTAAAGGTTATTCAGCTAGAGAGTGGGGGCAGGCTCCTTGAAAACTATCTTTGTCAAATGAAGCCAGACGAGTTTGCCACATACCGTGAGCTGATTCCAGATACGATCACAGGCGCGGAGTATACAGCCCTCTACGGACTACTGCCCGACACCATCACGCGAGTGCTTCCCGAAGAGACCTACCATCCGCGTCTTTGCGCGGAGCATCCCATTCTCGAAAACGACCGCGTTCTCAAGTTCATGGCGGTACTGCGCTATGTGGAGGAGTGCGAGTTGATGGGAGAGGACACCCAAGACCCTGCAATAATGTGGGAGGTGGGGCAACTGATGTACGCCGCACACGCCTCCTATAGTGATAGGCTAAACCTTGGTTCACCTGAAACTGACCTTATAGTCCATCTCGTTAAAAAGCGTGGAGCTGAAAGTGGTCTGTTTGGCGCAAAAATCACAGGGGGGGGCGCAGGAGGAACCGTAGCTATTCTGTGTCTGGACACACCCGAAGCAGAACAGTCTCTACTAGATGTCTGCACTGAGTATCAGCGCCACATGCAGATGGAGCCGTATCTCTTTATGGGTAGTTCACCGGGTGCAATCAGTTTTGGCGCACGGATGATAGAGCGCGGTAGAGAGTTTTAGTGTCGCCTTCCGTTTTCCCTACTTCCTACAGAGTAGAGGGTGCGGTGCTCCGAAAAAGGCTCATTATTGTGAATACCCTTGAGCATAGGGCGTACTGTGAGCGATATGGGGTTTGGTGCTTGCACAATGCAACTTTCAAAGCGAAGTACCTGTCCTTAAAAGAGGCACTTGAGAGCCTTCTGAACGCTATATTCTGAAAAGGAGGGATTATGTCCACAATTGATGAGGAGACCCCCTCAAGCCTTCTCACTTCTCCCCCCAACAGTGAAATCCTGATTCGTCTTGAGGGTGACCTGAATGAACAGGGTGGGTTTGGTCAGCGCATTTTAGAGGTGACCGCGCAGGCTGTGCGCGTTAGCGAGCCGAACGGAGCAGTATCGCTTCAAGTTCCCCTTTCCGACATCAAGTCTGCCCGAAATGAGCCGCTTGTGGGAGGAGGGCGTTTAGAAGTTACGACGCATGGCGGCGATATACTCCCTATTATCTCCTACACGCTTACTATTGCGGCGAGGTTTTCTGAGGCAGCTCGGGGCATAGAGCAGTTGGCAAAGAGCGAACCCCTCTCCATCAACATGAAGATGGAGGAGCGGACGCGCTGTATTAAGTGTAGCCGCCTCTTACCAGAAAAGGATGGTATCTGCCCTGCTTGTGTGAACCGGGGTAAAACTTTTCTGCGTATAGCACGATTCCTCAAACCCTATCGCAAGCAGGTGGTTAGTCTGACCCTGCTTTCGGTGACGACAACGGTGATTAACCTCCTACCTCCTTCCTTGCAGGGCGCGATCATCGATAAGGTTCTCACACAACACAAGAACCTGAACCTTCTGCCTACCTATATGTTTGCATGGTTCCTCGTTATCGTGGTGGCGACATTTGTGCAGGTAGCTTCTGGGCGGCTCATCGCGTTTCTTGCGGGGCACGTCGCCAGTGACCTGCGGCGGGATGTCTATCGTGCTATCGAGTTCCTACAGCTGAGTTACTTTGATAAGAAACAGGTGGGCGCTATCACGAGCCGCGTTACACAGGACACCGATAGGGTGTGGGGCTTTCTGGTTGATGGGCTACCCTATGTCGTCTCAAACGCGCTCCTGTTCATTGGCATCACAGTATTTCTGTTTCTGACAAACTGGAAACTGACTCTGTGTGTCCTCGCGCCTATGCCCGTTGTGGTTATCATTAGTGCGATATTCTGGAAACCTGTCTCGCAGATGTTCTTTCGTGTAGGTCAAAAGTGGGCACGGTTCCATATGCACCTGAACGAATCACTCTCTGGGATTCGCGTTGTCAAGGCTTTTGCGAAAGAGGACGACGAGTTTGCCAAGTTTCAAAACCGTAACCACGACCTGCGCGATGCGGGGGTGCATGCCGACACGAAGTGGTACACCGTCTTTGGTTACATGACCTTCTTTACGGCACTGGGCAGTCTTATCAACTGGACAGTTGGCGGACACATGGTCTATACCGGAGAGTTGACACTTGGTAACTTTATTAAGGTCAACTCGTATATCATGCTGATATATGGACCCCTTCAGTGGTTTGGGCAGTTGAACAACTGGTTCAGCAGGGCAATGGCTGGGGCGGAGCGCATTTTTGAGGTGGTAGATGCGGAGCCGGAGCAGTATGGCAAAGACCAGCCAGGGCATCCAATAAAGGGCGAGGTGCAGTTCGATAACGTGCGATTCGGCTATGACAAGTCCAACCCTGTTATCAAGGGGGTCTCGTTTTCAGCGAATCCTGGCGATATGATCGGGCTCGTTGGGAAGTCCGGCGCGGGCAAATCTACCACGATTAACCTGCTTTGCCGTTTCTATGAACCGGATGCAGGTGCAATAAAGATCGATGGTATAGACTATACCAGTCTCTCCTTACAAAATATGCGTCACCAGATAGGTGTGGTTTTGCAAGAGCCGTTTCTTTTCAATGGGACGATTTCGGAGAATATCGCCTATGGCAAGCCGGGCGCGTCGTTTGAGGAGATAGTCACAGCCGCGAAGTCGGCGAACGCCCACAATTTTGTTTTGGGGAAGCCGGACGGCTACGACACGATGGTGGGCGAGAGGGGCGCAAAGCTCTCCGGTGGGGAGCGGCAACGTATCTCTATTGCACGGGCTATTCTGCATAACCCGCGTATCCTGATACTGGACGAAGCCACCTCTTCTGTGGATGTAGAGACGGAGAAGCAGATTCAGGAGGCTATCATGCGCCTGACAGAGGGGCGTACAACCTTCGCTATCGCGCACCGCCTCAGCACTCTCCGCAACGCGACACGCCTTATCGTTTTGGAGAAGGGCGAAATCGTGGAGATGGGAACGCACGCGGAGCTGATGGAGAAGAAGGGGATATTCTACAACCTTGTGGATACCCAGAGCCAGTCGAGTCATATTATCGGCATAGCTTAACGCAATGAAAGGAAGGGAGGGGCTTGACCATTACGGTCAAGCC
>JAPLCR010000502.1 GCA_026392135.1 Armatimonadota bacterium | reverse complement strand
CGATAGGGCTACGCAACATATAGTCCGTAGGGTTTGTGCTTAGTCCTTTGGAATCGATAGTAGTATTTAGGAGAGGGCTTTGTCCCTGCACAGTGATGCCCGTCTTAGGCGCAATGACTACTACCTGTTTGGCTCCTAGTACTCCCGTCGGGGGAGACGGGGTTTGCCAGCCGCCTGTTGTCTTGCCAGCCAAGTCCAGGATACGTATGCGTTTGTTTAGTGTGTCGCTCACATAGAGCAGGTTCCCGTCTTCTGAGGCTGTGATAGAGCAAGGGGTGTTGAACTTGACCTGATTGCCAATGCCCTCTGCAAAGCCCTGTCCGCCTCCCGCAAGGGTGGTCACTTGCCCGTCTTTGATACGTCGTATTCGGTGGTTCCCTGTGTCGGCGATATAGACTGAGCCATCAAGACCCGCTACAATACCGCAAGGCAGGTTGAACTGTGCGCTCTGTGCTGTGCCGTCGGCAAAGCCCTGCGTGCTTCCTGCTAGGGTCGTCGTTATCCCTTTAGGGGTGATCTTGCGAATTTTGTGGTTTCGGCTGTCTGCGACGTAGAGGTTGCCTTGCGAGTCGAGGGCTAGTCCTACTGGGCTGTTGAAGCGTGCCGTCGCCCCTCCGCCATCGCTATCTCCAGGGGTAGGCGCACCTGCAAAGGTGTCTACGCGTGCCGCTTCACGTCCCATCAGTGGAGGGGGGGTGCCTCCGCCTCCCCCGCCTCCACCCCCGCCTTGTATACCAGAAGGCTTCTCTTTGACCACCAAGCCTTTCCACCATACTACCTGTATGATGATGAGGGTGATCAGGATGAGTGCCGCCGCCATTTTGGGGCTAACTTGTCTGTTTGTGCTTCGTTTCATGGTAGCGGTATCTGATAGAGCATAGGCTTAGCTCGAGAGGAGGATGCAGGTGCGACGATAGCCGTTTTATCGCTTGCCGCGATGGCGGTAAAGTCTTTGGGAAGCGGGAGCGCAGTCGGGAAATCGGCTTGTGAGCCAGCACTCCAGAAGTTCGGCGGATACTCTTTGTCCGCGTACATAATCCCGTGTGAAGTTTCGTAGAGAGTTCCACCCATGGGGAGCCAATCGGAGAGCGGTTCGATTACACCCGCCTTATCTCTATGAAAGAGGTGCATAGCGGGTTGAGGTGAGTTTGTCTCCATACTGGGAGCCAGCCAGTAGAGGTCTCCTTCGCGAGTTAGGAGAGCCGGAAGATGGCGTTCGGTGCTTGCAATACGTTTCGGAGTTTTGTCCTGTGCCTCTACACGATAGACGACAGTACTCCCTGGTCTACTCATGCGTAGCGCGGCGACATAGAGGACTCCTTCGTAAATGCCTAGTACCCTTCCCGTATCAGATTCTGCTAGAGTTGCTCCCACATCTAATGTCCCGCCGCCCGTCGGAAGGGAGACGACTTGCAACGAGGATTGAAGCGGAGGGAAGGGGAGAGAGGTGTCCAGTACGGCGGGGGTTCTGCGTAGCCAGTAGATACGTCCTTGCGTCAACTTTACGCCCATCGGCTCTTCTTTACCACTCCATACAGGATGACCGCCTGACCCATCGCTGTTTGCAGACATTACAGACCAAGTTATGCCGTCTCTTGCTGTCCATACGAGGGTACTGCCGTCGGTATCAAATGCCGTAAGCGACTCCGCACTCGCAAACTCCTTGATGCCTGCGGTTGTTGCACGTACAAGCCTCCCTTTTCCTTTCAGGGGCTGTTCGCGCCAGTACCACGTACCCTCAATACACTGTATAGAGAGAGGTTCACTGTTCGCCTGTCCTATCAAGACGGGCGTGGGCAAGGGTTTACCCTTAACTACAAAAAAGAGGATGACAAAGGCTACACCCGTGAGAACCACGAGCACTAGCCAATGTACTTTACCGATACTATTGCGTCGCACAGAACTCATTTAGACTCCAACGAAGCGAACAAAGATGACTCACCACTAT
>JAPLCR010000307.1 GCA_026392135.1 Armatimonadota bacterium | reverse complement strand
CGTTACCGCAAATCTGTCTTTTGTTCCTCCAAGCGTTGCACTGCCTGTTCCGTGCATGGCGTTGCCTATCGTTACAGAGAGTGAAATCCTCTGCTATCCTGAAACACGCGGACCTCCTCTGCCGTGGCTTCAGATACTCCCTGTCTGCCTTCGCGCTCCTCCTATCGCCTGACCTTCCCGCTATCGTCGTTTAAGCCGGGTTCGTCAGTGCTTTGCGTCGCCTCTCTCTTGCGCCTGCCTGACTCTCGGCTTTCTGGGAATGTCAGGAGGAATCTTCATTGCGTGTTCTCATTATTCTCTTACTTTGCCTTGCGCCACATCTTGTTTTGGCGCAGTCTATCGTCTCGCCACTAACTATAGGTGATGCCATTTCTATCGCGGTTAAGAACAACCCGCGGCTATCCGCCGCAGTTCGCGATACAAAAGCGTCTCAGATGGGCGTTCTGTCGGCGCGTGCATTTCCCGAACCGAGTATTCTGTTCTCACCCGGTATCACCGCACTTTCGGGGACAGGAGAGGAGCTGCTCATCTCACAACCACTCGAGCTGAACGGGACGCGCACGGCGCGTACAGGCGTTGCAACCGCCCGACTACATCAGGCTCAAGCGCAATCCATTATTGAATTACGGAATCTCGTGTTCGCCGTCAAAACCGTCTATTACGAGCTTGCGCGTTCTCTTGAACAACAGGAACTGGCAAGAGAACTCCTCAAGACGGTGGAGGAGTTCGACCGCATTACTCGCCGTCAGGTGGAATTAGGCTCCCGTCCCGGTATTGACCAGACGCAGACGGAAATCGAAGTTCTGCGAGCGAGACAACACGTCCGTCTTGCAGAAGGTCAGGTGACAGCGACCCTTGCCGCCTTGAACACTCTGCTAGGTCGGGAACCTGCCAACCCTGTTGGGACTCTCTCCCCTCTCACTACTACCTTCCCCTCTATAGACCGTGAAAACCTGTTGCGCCAAGCTCTCTCAGAGCGCGCTGAAATCACCCTGGAGAGGGCGATGGGCGACGTGTTTCGTCAAGAGGCGCGTCTAACCCGCGCACAGGGCTTGCCAGACCTTGCGCCCCAGTTTCGCGCAGGGAGCGTAACCCGGCGTTTCGACGATTACGGGTTTGGTATCGCCATCAGCCTGCCTCTCTTCGACTACGGTAGCCGACGGAATCGCATCCGACAGGCGGAAGAGTCCGCCCGCGCTCAGGGCGACAGAGTGGAGGCGGCGCGTAACCAGGTGCGTCAAGAGGTGCAACAAGCGTTGGCGCGATTGCAGTCGGCGGAGGCGGTTCTCAAAGAGTACGACAACGGTCTGCTTGAAAAGGCGCAACGCCTGCTAGAAGCCAGTCGCAAAGGGCTAGAAGCCGGACAGACGGGCGTCATCGCGGTATTGGAAGCCCAGCGCACTTTTCGCTCTATCCAAACAGAGCGGTTGAACGCGCTACTGACCTACGTGCAGGCACACGCAGAGTTGGAACGCGCCACTGGGGCAACGCCCTCCGCACTTTTGAACACGATGCAAGGGAAGGGAGAAAATAGAAAATGAGTTCCGCCAAACAAAACAAGGGAGTTGGAATCCTTATTCTCATAGGCTTTATTGTTGTGGGAGGAGGAGCCTATCAGCTTGGACGTTCGACGACAACACCGCCTCCTAGCCTTCCCAAAACTCCCAGGACGGAGGGGAAACCCGCTGAAAAGGGAACCGTCAAATTGGAAGGAGAGACCTTCCGACTCGCCAACCTCGAAATCGGCGCAACACGCGCGGCTTCACTGGCTTCCCGCCTGACGGTTACCGGACAAGTGGAACCAAATCTTTCGGGCATGGTCAAAGTTACGCCACGAACGGAAGGCAAAATCATTCAATTGTTGGTGAATGTGGGCGATACGGTGCGCGCCGGACAGACGCTTGCAGTCATACAGAGCGAAAAACTACATGAAGCGCAGATTGCCTACCGTCTCGCCCTCAAAAAAGCCGCTTTAGCGCATGACACGTTGGAACGCCGAAAAAAATTAGCGGGATTGGGCGAATATGGAAAACCGCCTATTGAAGAAGCCCGCGCTCGCGTTGTCGAGATACAGGGAAACATCCAGAAGGAGCGGGACGAAGTCGCTACCGCGCAGTCGGTTGTCGCGGAGATGGAGAGTCAACGTCACGCCCTTCAAGTCGCGCAGGCACAGGCGCGAGCGCGTAAGGAGACGGTTCTGAGCCGTTCCATCCGCGCTGAGGCACTGTTCAAGGAACAGTTAATTTCACGTCAAGACTGGGAACAGGCTCAAGCGGAGGTGAGACAGGCGCAGGCGGACATTGAAGCGGCGGGAGCGAATCTCGCGCAAGGCGAAGCAAAAATTGATACCGCAAAATCGCGATTGAACGCGGCGAAAGCGGTGCTGGAGTCGGCGCGTAAACAGGGTGAAGTCGCGCAACAGAAGCTGGCTCGTTCTGAATCGGTCTATAAAGGCGCCTACCTGACCAGCAAAGAGGTAAGCGAAGCCGTGACCGCTTATGAGCAGGCGCAGATTGAGGTGGAAGGATATCTGGATGATATAGAACTGTTGGGCGGCAAACCGGGAGACCTCCACTCCATTCCAGTCTTAGCCCCCATAGGCGGACGTGTGACAGAACGCCTTGCAACGCTAGGCGAGACGGTCGCCGCCGACAAAGCGTTACTGGTTATCTTGAATGCGGAGTCGGTCTGGGTGCAACTCAATATCTACCCGAAGGACGTGGCGGGGCTTCGCGTTGGTCAAGAGATACGAGTGACTGCTGAGGCGCTACCCGGACGAACGTTCCGGGGCGTTCTCTCTTACATCAGCGACACAGCGGAAGAAACGACCCGGACGGTAAAGGTGCGTTGCGCTATCCAGAACGGAGGCGGCGGACTGAAACCGGGCATCTTTGTTAATGGCGAAATTGTCGGCGCGAGAGGCAAGCCTACGCTTACCGTTCCCAAAGACGCGGTGCAGTTTGTACACGGGAAACCTGTCGTCTATGTCCCGACTATGCAGGAAGGCGAATTTCGGGAACAGAGCGTTGAGACAGGTGCAAAGTACGACGATGTAGTAGAGATTCTCTCCGGCTTGAAAGCGGGCGACCGCTTGGTGACAAAGAACGCCTTTCTGGTTAAATCGCAAGCCATGAAGAGCGAACTGGGAGAGGAATAGAGATGATACAAGCCATTCTACGCTTCTCCATTAAGCAACGTGTCTTCGTTGTCATCACCGCTCTGCTACTTATCGGCTTCGGCGTCTACAACGCCACTCTCTTGCCCATTGACGCGGTGCCGGATGTCACGAACAAACAGGTTCAAATCAACACCGTCGCGCCCGCCCTTGGACCGGAAGAGGTGGAGCGACAGATAACGTTTCCACTGGAACTCGCGCTAGCGGGACTACCGCATCTACAGGAGACGCGCTCCATTTCGCAGTTTGGGCTGTCGCAGGTAACGGTAGTCTTTGATGATGAAGTTGACCTCTACTTCGCCCGACAACTGGTCAACCAACGACTACAGGAGGCGAAAGAGTCCCTTCCTTCAGACGTGCGTGCCGAGATGGGTCCTGTCAGCACAGGTCTCGGCGAAATCTACTATATGCGCTTACAAGGGGAGAAATACTCCCTGATGGAACGGCGCACGATGATGGATTGGATAGTGCGCCCGCAACTGCTCTCCGTTCCCGGACTGGCGGAAGTAAACACCTGGGGCGGTATGGCGCGACAGATACAGGTCGCCATAGACCCTCAGAAACTCCGCGCATACGGTTTGACGGTGCCCAATATTGTCCACGCTGTCTCCGCCAACAATCAGAATGTAGGCGGAGCCTACCTGAAACGCGGAGCCGAGCAGCAACTGGTTCGGACCGTCGGTATCATTCACAATAACGACGACATCCGGAACATTGTCGTGGGAGCGCATGAGGGCGTTCCCATCACTATTGGACAGGTGGCGAATGTCTCAGATGCGGCAGTAGTTCGACAGGGAGCCATGTCGCAGGATGGGGAAGGCGAGCAGGTCTACGCCATCACCATGCTACTTATTGGTGAGAATGGGCGCATCGTCGTGGAACGGGTTAAAGACCGCTTGAAGCAGATCCAGAAATCGCTTCCTGAAGGGACGCAGTTGGTCGGATTTCTCGATAGAGCAGAGCTTATCAATCGCACCCTCAAAACCGCCGCCACGAACCTGATGGAAGGCGGTATTCTGGTCATCGTCGTTCTTTTCGCGTTCCTACTGCAACTACGCGCCGGACTGATTGTGAGCAGTGTTATTCCGCTCTCTATGCTCATTGCGATTATAGGGATGCGATACTTCTTGTAGATGGCGCGGTTATCATCGTGGAGAACTGCGTCCGACAACTCGCGGAACGGCGACAGGAACACGGAAGGGAACTGACGGAGCAAGAGCGGCTGGATATCGTCTATGAGGGTACGGTGCAGGTGCTCAAGCCCGGAATCGCAGGGGTTATCATCATTCTTGCCGCCTACGTCCCCATTCTGACCCTGACGGGTTTGGAAGGCAAAACTTTCCGCCCAATGGGAATGACGGTGATTTTCGCGCTATTGGGGGCGTTACTCCTCTCCTTTACGCTCGTTCCCGCGCTATGCGCCTTTTTCCTCAAGGTGAAGGCAGAGCGTGAAAATCCCATTGTCGTCTGGCTGTCGCGCCTTTATCGTCCGACTTTGGAAAAGAGCCTGCAATATCGCTACCTCACGGTTAGCGCGGCAGCGGTCTTTCTCGGCTTTTGCCTGTTCATGGCGTCACGCCTCGGCAGTGAGTTTATGCCACAGTTAGACGAAGGAGCCTATGCGCTTGAAGCCATCTACGCGCCCAGTATCTCTTTGGAGCAGGTTGTCGAACGCGCTGGGGTCGCGGAGAAGGTCATTCTGGACAAATTTCCCGATGAGGTGAAGAATGTCGTCACCCGCATTGGCCGCCCTGAAGTCGCCACGGACCCCATGCTGGTCAATCAGACGGACGTACTCATTGACCTCTATCCGCCAGAACATTGGAAGAAAACGAAAGCAAAGGCGGAGTTGACGAAACTCATGGCGGAAGAGTTGGACAAAATACCCGGGCTACACACCAGTTTCTCGCAACCTATCGAGATGCGAATGAGCGAACTGATTCAAGGCGTAGGCGTGCGCGCGAACCTTGGGATTAAACTCTTCGGACCCGACCCTGATATTCTGGCGCGAGAAGCCAATCGCATCTCCCGTATCGCTTCCAGCGTTCCCGGCGCGGCGGATGTGAAAGCGGAAACAACGCAGGGGTTACCTCAACTCCAAATTGCGATACGTCGTGATAAGATCGCCCGCTACGGCATTAATGTTGCGGATGTGAATGAGGTGGTAGAGGCGGCAGTGGGCGGTAAGGTCGTCACCACCATCAGCGACGGTGCGACACGAGTGGATGTCTCCGTTCGAATGCCGCAGTCTTTCCGCGACGACCCGGATAAGATAGGAAACATCCTGGTTTCCGCGTCAGATGGTAAACAAGTCCCCCTTTCCCAACTTGCCGACATCACCAGTATGGAAGGTCCTGTACAGATAAGTCGCGAAAACGGGCAACGACGCATCGTCATTCAGGCAAACGTGCGTGACCGTGATCTGGGCAGTTTCACGGAGGAAGTGAAGCGACGGTTAGAGAGGGAGTACAAACTGCCGACTGGCTACCGGTTGGAGTTTGGCGGCACTTATGAGCAGCTGCAGTCTGGACGTGCGCGCTTGGCGATTGCCACGCCGCTCACGTTCGCGCGGCTATCGTCTTTACCGGGATACCCTTCGCTGTCACGGGTGGCATTCTGGCGCTAACGCTACGTGGAATGCCGTTCTCTATTTCGGCGGGCATAGGCTTTATCGCGCTCGCTGGAATTGCGGTGCTGAACGGGGTTGTCATGGTTACGTTCATAAACCAGTTGCGAGAGGAAGGGCTTTCCTTACATGAGGCGACCCTTCAAGGAGCGATGGCTCGGCTACGCCCCGTGCTAATGACCGCCGCGGTAGCAGGAATCGGGTTTATGCCGATGGCACTCTCGCATAGCGCAGGAGCGGAGGTGCAACGCCCATTAGCGACGGTCGTTATAGGCGGGTTGATTACAGCGACCGCGCTGACTCTCTTAATTCTTCCGACACTCTACGCATGGTTTGAGCGGGAGAAGGCTACTGAAATTGAGGTCTGACACTAGGCTTTGCAAGAAGAAAAATACGATGAAGGAAATTAAGGCTCTCATTCAGCCGTTCGCTCTCACCCGTGTATTGGACGCTCTGCATAGCGTTGATGGGTTACCCGGCATAACACTTTCCAAAGTTCGCGCTGTCAGTACGGAGGGAGGTCAATACGAACAGGTAGTCAAGACAAAGTTGGAGATAATGGTTCCTGACGCTCTCGTGGATACGGTTGTGCAGATAATCCAGACTTCGGCGCATACAGGGAAACCTGGCGACGGGCGTATCTTCGTGATTCCCATCGAGGAGACCATCAGCATTCAAACAGGTGAGCGCATATCTGCCAATATTCACGATAAGAGATACTGCTTCAGAGCCTACCTTGTGAGCCGCATAGCCCCGACTGCCAAAATACGCCGCCGCGCTTCGTGTAATCTGTTTACAGCGCGGCGGCAAATACCAACAATAGGGTATGTCGTCAAGAAAGATAGTCCTGTTTCTATCCAATCAGAACCTTTTCTTGTCCTCTATTCAAAGATCGTTGATATACGCGACAGTTTGGAAGGAGACGACGGTTGACGCAAACGGAAGCGAAAAGGCGAAAACTGAGACTCCATAGAGACGTTTATATGAAAAAACCGAAGCCACTCATAAATACGAAAGCGATTTCACGCTTAACGGAATTGCCCCTCCTCTTCGCTATATTTTTGGATATGGTTGGGTTTGGAATGGTGTTGCCGGATATTCAAACACGTTTGGATTCGTTTGGAGCGAAGGGATGGCTAATCGGCGGAGTGCTTGCCAGTTATTTCCTAATCCAGATGGCAGTTTCGCCGCTTTGGGGGCGATTGAGCGACCATGTAGGGCGCAAGCCTGTCCTTGTGCTATGCGGTTGGCTTTCGGCAGGCTCAATGGCGGTCTATGCGTTCGCGCACGGCATTAACGGAATCCTGCTCAGTCGCGTGTTAGCAGGGTTTGCCGCCGCCAATGTCGTAGTAGCGCAAGCCTATATCGCGGATGTCACTCCAGAGGAAAACCGCACTGAAGCGATGGGGCGCATCGGCGTTGCAACGACAGCCGGACTCATATTCGGCCCCGTAATTGGGGGCTGGTTGGCTACACTGGGCGGAAACACTCTGCTGGGATTCGTCGCCGCTAGCGCGTCAGGATTAGGGGCGCTTTGGATAGGTCTTGTAGTTCCTAGCGTTGATCCAGTGGCGCAGGAGTCACAAAGTCATGACAAGCAAAAAGGGAATGTTTTGGGTGTGTTTCATTTGAGTTGGTTTTTGCGTTTCATGCCGCCAATCTCAAATCGTTGTTCCCTTCTTGCGGCGGCATCTTGGTATAGAGTGTGGCGCGTCTTTGTTCTCGCCTAAAAGTGTGGAACGCTTCCCAATCG
>JAPLCR010000369.1:18277-19665 GCA_026392135.1 Armatimonadota bacterium | reverse complement strand
ACCTCTAGGGAAAGGGAGACTATCGCCCAACGGAGTCGTCTTCCGCCCTAGTCACTCCTCGCCCAGAATTGGGAGAGGGGACGGGGGTGAGGGCTTCTGGTTTTCAACTGGAAGACTTATTCCAGAGTAAGTCCCTTAGTGGCTATACTGTATAGGTTACGACATAGCCACTATATCACAGGCACAAAACGCTGTCAACGGTATTTCCTGTTACTTTGATGTATTTTCGGGAATGCGCGACAGTATTATAAAGACGCACACAGGGGGGCATTGATAGATAGAAGCAATTATAGTGTATTACGATTTGAAGGGATAATAAAGAAGGGGAGAGGAACCGCACTGGTTCCCCTCCCCTTCTCTTCTTGCCAGTTGGCAGGAACTACATATCGTAGTCCATACCGCCGCCGGGAGGTCCTCCAGCGGAAGCAGCCTTCTTTTCGGGCTTTTCGACCACGAGTGCCTCGGTGGTGAGGATAAGGCTCGCGATAGATGCCGCGTTCTGTAGGGCGGAGCGGGTGACTTTGACGGGATCGATGATACCCATGTCAATCATGTTGCCATACCCTTCGCTCTCAGCATTCAAGCCTTCGCCAACGGGAAGACTTTTCACCTTCTCGACAACAACGCTTCCCTCAAGTCCAGCATTCTCTGCGATTTGGCGCAGTGGCTCTTCAAGGGCGCGTCGGACTATCGCAACGCCGTGCTTCTCATCTGAGCCTTCGCCCAGACCTTCCAGAACCGCCTGTACCGCGAGTAGAGCCACACCGCCGCCAGCGACGATGCCCTCTTCGACAGCGGCGCGGGTTGCGGAAAGAGCGTCCTCAAAACGGTGCTTCTTCTCTTTGAGTTCAGTCTCGGTAGCGGCTCCCACCTTGATAACGGCAACGCCGCCGGCAAGTTTTGCTAGCCGCTCTTGCAGTTTCTCACGGTCGTAGGAGGAGTCTGTCTCTTCGATTTGGCGCTTGATCTGCGAAATGCGCCCTAGAATAGCATCTTCGCTTCCGCCGCCCTCAATAATGGTGGTCTCTTCTTTACCGACAACCATTTTCGCGGCTTGACCAAGGAACGTAAGGTCGATGTTCTCTAGTTTAATGCCGAGGTCTTCGGAGATGAATTTGCCATTTGTGAGGATAGCAATATCTTCGAGCATCGCTTTGCGCCTGTCACCAAAGCCGGGGGCTTTCACCGCGAGGCTCTGGATGGTGCCGCGAATTTTGGTCACGACGAGCGTAGCAAGGGCTTCGCCCTCTACGTCTTCCGCGATAATCACTATCGGGCGACCGGTACGAGAAATCTTCTCCATAACGGGAACAAGGTCAGCAACCGCGCTGATTTTCTTCTCGAATAGGAAGATGTAAGGCTCCTCAATACTGGCTTCCATGCGGTCA
>JAPLCR010000369.1:0-18173 GCA_026392135.1 Armatimonadota bacterium | reverse complement strand
GTTGAGTCGTGGTTCCTTTGCTCTCTTCAACGGTGATAACGCCGTCCGCAGTTACCTTCTCCATCGCATCAGCAAGCATATTGCCGATAATAGTGTCGTTGGCAGAGATAGTCGCGACCTGCGCGATGTCGGCTTTGCCTTCTACCTTTTTGGAGTTCTCTGCAATGCGAGCAACGATCTTCTCAACCGCTTTGTCAATGCCGCGCTTCACTTGCATGGGCTTTGCGCCCGCCGCAACCGCCTTCAAACCCTCTTTTACCATCGCTTGCGCGAGAACGGTAGCGGAGGTGGTTCCGTCGCCAGCAACGTCATTGGTTTTGCTAGCTACTTCGCGCACGAGCTGTGCGCCCATGTTCTCGAAGGGGTTCTCAAGTTCGATGTCTTTTGCAATGGTCACACCGTCATTGAGAATATTGGGAGAGCCAAACTTCTTTTCGAGGACGACATTGCGTCCACGAGGACCGAGGGTCACTTTGACCGCATCCGCGAGTTGGTTTACACCACGCTCTAGTGCGCGTCGCGCCTCTTCGTCAAACAACAGAATCTTACCTGCCATAGTTACTACTCCTTCACCGCCAGGATATCATCCTGACGTAGAATAATGAAATCGTCTCCGCCGACTTTAACTTCAGTGCCGCCGTACTTCGCATAGATAACGCGGTCGCCCACTTTGACATCTACAGGAACGGTTTTACCGTTGTCAAGTGTCTTACCAGGACCTACAGCGACGACCTCCGCCTCAGTGGGTTTCTCTTGAGCGGAATCCGGCAGAATAATACCCCCAAGGGTCTTCTCTTCGGGGGCTACGGTCTTAACGATGACCCTATCGTTTAGGGGTCGTAGGTTAGCCATAATTGTGAACCTCCTCGTCAATGTATCGTGTTTATTTTGAAGCGATACGCGCTCTTCAGAGAGTCGCCTAACCTTCGTGCAACGATAAATATACTTAACAAAATATGTTTTTAGCACTCAAGCACTCTGAGTGCTAAATCCAGTGAAAGTGTACTCTATTCTTGTATTGAATTTCAAGGGGGTTTGTAGAAAAACGGGGGCGGGTTTGCAAGACTAAGCAAGAGTTTTCGTCACTAATAACGGCAAGGTTCGTAATAGAGGTACTATAGCGAGAACAGCGATGCCCTTTCATCGTAAGATTTTGTTTTGAACCCTTGGAGGCGATACAGTATGCGACACCTTAAATCGGCGGGTTTTGTCTTTGCGTTTGTGTTGATTGCGGGGCAAACTTTCGCGCAGGTCAATGCCCGCGATATTTTAATTAAGTCTCAACAAACTATAGCCAACGCAAAAGCCTACTATGGCGAGTTCACTATACAGATGTCTAATCCCTTTGAATCTAAACCTTCTCGTAAAGCCGCTTATATCACTATTGGCAAGTCGGTGACTAGGGAACTCAAAGGTAAACATAGAGATGATTTTCAGGTGGTTAAAGGCAAGGTCACGCGCACTTTAACAACTTATGACAACTATGACGAGAAGTTGCGCTACTTCGTATTAGATAAGAAATATCTGAAAACTTCCATTGATTGGGGCAAATCCTACGCTTATCTTCCCGACCTCAACAAAGGGGCGTACACTCTCCTAGGGAAACGCGACTTCCAACGCCGTAACCATCGCTTCTCTCTCATTACGCTTAATTGCCATTAAGCAGAACCTAAATGCCTCTTTTGATGAGGCGTTATTGACCTACACTCCACCTGCTGATGCAGAGGAGATAGATTCCGAGCAACAAGGACAAGAGCTATACGTACCGCTATTTGCGCCTGTGATGTCGATATTCGCCCCTGCACCGTCGCACAAGCCCTAACAGAGCTACCTGCCATCTTTCAGTCGATTAGGCAGGCTAGAGTGCTAAAGGCTATGCTCCCGCTTTTTGTGTTCGTTCGAGAGTGATAGCCATATCGCATCTCCTTCTGGAAATATCAACCCCTGCTCTTGTATCTCTTGACAAATAGGTTTATATACTCTATAATAAAACACAGTTTAACCTACCCTTTAGGGTAGGTATAGAGGCGAAGAAAAGAGGGAGTAAGTAAGCGGCGCAGTTACCAGAGAGTCGGGTGAGGTGAGAGCCGACACTAGCGAACTTACTGAAATGATCTTTGAGCTGTATTCTTGAAAGGCACTGCCGAGTAAGGAGTACCGGGGGGCTCCCGTTACAGGGCTAGGGTGTAGGAGGACAGGCAGTCTGCCTTCCGCGCACCCGCTGAGGCTCCTCTTGCGAGAGAGGCGCGAAATCAGGTGGAACCACGAAGGCACAGCCTCTCGTCCTGATTCATTCTTACTATGAGTGAATCACGATGAGGGGCTTTTTGTTGCCTCTGTGTGGTTCTAAGGAGGATTTATTCATGTCTAAAGTTCTTGGTATGAGATGTCGGGAGTGCGGGGAAGAGTACCCTATGAACCCCGTTCATGTCTGTGAACTCTGTTTTGGACCCTTAGAGGTTCTTCTTGATTGGGAGTTGCTGGACGGCAAGTTGACCCGCGAGAAGATTGAAAAAGGACCCCCCTCCATGTGGCGGTACTGGGATCTGTTGCCTGTGGAAGGACCCCCCACGGTAGGGAGGAATGTCGGTTTTACCCCGCTTGTGAAGGCGGAGCGGTTAGGGCGAGAGTGGGGACTCAAAAACCTGTACATCAAGAACGACGCGGTGAATCACCCTACACTCTCCTTCAAAGATAGAGTTGTTGCGCTTGCGCTCACAAAAGCCCGCGAGTTTGGGTATACCACCGTTGCCTGCGCCTCTACCGGTAACCTTGCCAACTCGGTTGCCGCGCACGCCGCAGAGGGTGGTTTCAATGCCTATATTTTGATACCCGACAATTTAGAGCAGGGCAAGGTACTCGGTACGCTCGTCTACGGCGCGAACGTTATCGCAGTCTCTGGTAACTACGACGAGGTGAACCGCCTCTGTGCAGAGGCGGGGGATAGATACGGCTGGGGCTTCGTGAATATCAATCTCCGCCCTTACTACGGCGACGGCTCCAAAACGTTCGGCTACGAAATCGCCGAGCAGTTGGGTTGGAAAGCCCCCGACCATATCGTAACACCCTGCGCGGGCGGTTCGCTTATCAGTAAGACTTATAAAGGGTTGAACGAGTTCAACCGGCTGGGGCTTCTGGAGAACGGCGGTAAAGAGGGTATTCCGACCAAGATGTATGCCGCGCAAGCCAAAGGCTGTTCGCCTATCACTACAGCGATTAAGCAGAATTTCGATATGTTCCGCCCTCAGAAGCCGAATACCATCGCGAAATCTATCGCCATTGGAAACCCCGCTGATGGTCATATCGCGATTGAGACGGTGCGAAAATCGGGTGGTTGGGCAGAAGATGTTACGGATGAAGAGGTGGTTGAGGGTATTCGCCTCTTAGGACGCACAGAGGGTATCTTTACAGAGACCGCTGGCGGCGTGACGGTGGCAGTCGCTAAAAAATTGATGGAGCAGGGCTACTTTGGCGAAAATGAGACGGTAGTTATCTCTATTACAGGCAACGGCTTGAAGACAATAGAGGCAGTTACGGGTAAACTAGGTAGTACCGTACACATTCAACCCAACCTCAACTCCCTTGCGGAAGCCCTCCAGACAGAGAATCTGCTGGCGAGTGTATAGGGGTTGTGAAACTATTTTCAGGAGTACATAAACGGATGGCAGTCTCAGTATTGATTCCCACCCCCATGCGTAAGCAGACCAATGAGCAGGATGTCGTGGAGGTGAACGCAGGAACCATTGCAAGCATGGTTGCGGAGTTGACGGCGCAGTTTCCCGGTATTGAGAGGCGGCTTACCGACGACCAGGGCGTTTTGCGACGCTTCGTCAATTTCTATGTAAATGAGGAAGACATTCGCTTCCTTGAAGGCAAAGAGACCCCAATTAAAGATGGTGACACCGTCTCTATCGTCCCCGCTATTGCAGGCGGTTGTTAGGTTGGGGAACCCCCCTTCATAGAGAGGATTAGTACTTACATCATGGCAGAACTTACCGTTGATTTGAACGCGCCTACTGGAGTTACAGGGCAACCGATACTTTGGCGATTAGGTAAGATTTTCAACGTCGTTACCTCTATTCAGCGTGCTAGGGTCTCCGAAGACTGCGCCTATGTTCAGTTGCATGTAGAAGGCTCAAAGCAGGAGCTGGATATGGCACTGGCGTATCTGCGTAGCCTAGGAGTTGTGAGCGGCAGTAAGCCCGTCTCTGCTCCCGCTGGAACTGTCTACCCAGAAGATGAGATCAAGCAGTCTAACACTATAGATATTCGCCTGAAAACTGTGTTTCCAACGCAGGGCAACACGCCTATTCTCTATCGCTTAGGGAAGGACTATCATGTAGTGGTGAACGTGCGTCATGCCGCCTTTGATGAAGAGGAGGGCGGGTATGTGGATATTACGGTTGCGGGTGATTTGATAGATGTGCAACGCGCCATTACCTACCTGCACACCACTGGATTAAGTGTGAACCCCAAGCAACGCTCTGTGACTAACGGCGGAAACCTGTAGGCTCTGCCTTTTTCTGAAACGCCCCTTCTCTGTAGACATGAGGAGGGGCGTTTTTGTGCTTTGTACACATCCTTTAGTACTCATCTTCTCCTCAAAACTCCTTACGGCTATCCAGAAGAAGAGTGACAGGTCCGTCATTAGTAAGTCGCACGCGCATCTCATTTCCGAAACTGCCGTACTGCACAGGAACCCCCAGTTGTTGCAAGCTCTCTCCAAACGCCTTGTACAGCATTTCGGCGTGTTCGCCAGAGGCGGCGTTCGTGAAACCCGGTCTACGCCCCTTGCGGCAGTCACCATACAGTGTAAAATTCGAGACCACCAACGCGTTCCCGCCTACTTCTAGTAGTGAGAGGTTTAGTTTTCCGTCGCTATCCTCGAATACCCGCAGATTCGCCACCTTTTCCGCCAGATACTGCACGTCTACGCTTGTGTCGTCCGTCTTCACCCCTATCAGAAGCAGAAAGCCCCGCCCTGTAGAGCCAACCAAGCGTTCGCCTCCCTCTTCTACGACGCATACCTCCGCTTCCAACACCCTCTGCACCACAATTCGCATCAATATCTCTCCTTTCAATTCGTTATGAGCAGTATACCTTTTCCAAACTTCCCACATAGAAGAGGAATTTCACGCGTAACCTGCGAACAGTATGCTACACCAATAAGGGACTTACTCTGGAATAAGTCTTCCAGTTGAAAACCAGAAGCCCTCACCCCCGTCCCCTCTCCCAATGAAAACCAGAAGCCCTCACCCCCGTCCCCTCTCCCAATTCTGGGCGAGGAGTGACTAGGGCGGAAGACGACTCCGTTGGGCGATAGTCTCCCTTTCCCTAGAGGTTTTGGAAGATTTTAACTAGAGAGAGTCCCTAACAGAAAGCAGTTCACGACACACCATGCGGACGATGCTCACACGAAATGGAGTGATGGCTCTCGTGTTTTCCCTCTCATTCTGCTCCTTGCCCTCACCTTCTGCAACAGCACAAACTCCTTTGGAAGCGCAGATAGCCACGCTCCCTAAACTTGCCTCCGCCCCAAAAGGGGGTGACTGGCTGATTGCTCCTCCCAAACAGAGGTCAGGTCTGTTTCAAGGTGTACACAAACACGAAGTTGCACTGGATAACGGGCTGATACGTCGTACGTTTCGCCTCGCCCCCAACGCTGCAACGGTGGGCTTTGATAATCTTACGACGCGCACGGCACTTCTGCGGGGCGTGAAGCCCGAAGCAATCGTCACCCTAGAGGTGGATGGGCAACCCCATACGTATGCTATTGGCGGTCTCAATGGACAGCCCGACTACGCTTACCTACGGCGTGAGTGGTTAGACGGCATGACTTCAGACCCCACGGCGTTCCAGTTCACAGGTTTTGAGATGGGAATCCCTAAGCCCCGCATGGAGTGGAGCCGCAAACGCTACTCCTCAAATACACAGTATCCGCCCGCAGGAGTCTCGCTCACACTTCACTTCGCCGCACCTGTGCTTACAGGATTGAAGGTTTCGGTTCACTATGAGTTGTACGACGGCATCCCTCTCATAAGCAAATGGCTTACCTTAGAGAACAAGACAGGCAAGCCTGTACGGCTGAAAAACTTTACAAGTGAGATATTAGCGGCGGCGGAGTACGAATCCATAGTAGAGCGCGTGGGGCAGTGGGGGCATCCCAATATCCATGTCGAAAGCGACTACGCTTTTATCGGAATGGATCCCAAAAGCTCCAGTAAAGCCGTGTTCTGGGTTCCCGACCCGCAGTATACAACGCAAGTCAACTATCTTCTACAGACCCCGTGTCAGTTGGAGTGCCGTCCTCCATTAGGACCCGATATGCCTGTTGGTATTGGGGAGACCTTTGAGACCTTCCGTGTATGGGAGCTTGTTTTCGATAGCGAAGACCGTGAGCGAAAGAGTCTATCCCTGCGCCGTATGTACCGTACACTCGCGCCTTGGGCAACCGAAAACCCTATCCTCATGCACTCACGGCAGTCAGACCCCACCTCTGTTAAACGGGTGATTGACCAGTGTGCGGAGGTCGGCTTTGAGATGGTCATACTCAGCTTCGGTAGCGGTTTCGACATGGAGAACGAAAATCCAAAATACCTTGCAGGGATTAAAGCCCTTGCCGACTACGCGCATAGTAAGGGCATTGAGTTAGGGGGGTACTCGCTACTCGCAAGCCGACGTATCAACGATGCAGAGGACGCTATCAACCCGAAAACAGGTAAGCCGGGCGACGCGATTTTTGGGAACTCACCCTGTCTTGAGAGTCGTTGGGGGCAGGACTACTTCCGCAAGATGGTTGCCTTTCTTGAGAAAACAGGGGTAGACATTTTAGAGCATGACGGTTCGTATCCTGGAGATGTCTGCGCCTCTACACTTCACCCGGGGCATCAGGGGCTTGAGGATTCACAGTGGCGGCAGTGGGTGAAAATTCGAGATTTCTACCACTGGTGTCGAGGGCGAGGAGTCTACCTTAATGTACCGGACTGGTACTTCCTAAGCGGCTCCAATAAGGTCGCGATGGGGTATCGAGAGGTGAACTGGTCGCTTCCCCGAGATAGGCAGCTGGTTCTGGCAAGGCAGAATATCTACGATGGAACGTGGTATAAAACCTCTAGCATGGGCTGGATGTTCGTGCCATTGGTAGAGTATCAGGGCGGCGGTGAGGCTGCGACACTCGAACCGCTCCACGAACACCTCGATACGTACGGGACTCACCTCGCGCAGAACTTCTTGAGCGGTGTTCAAGCCTGCTATCGAGGACCTCGGCTGTACGACACGGAGGAGACGAAAGCCGTCGTCAAAAAGTGGGTCACGCTCTATAAAAAGCATAGGGCAATACTCGACTCGGATGTGATACACCTGCGCCGCCCAGATGGAAACGACTATGACGGACTGCTTCATGTAAACCCGAATCTATCGGAGAAGGGTTTCGCGGTCATTAATAACCCGCTTCACACTACTCTTGAGACGACGATAACCCTGCCTCTCTACTATACAGGCTTGGTGAAGGAGGCGCGGGTACGGCATGAGGGCGGGGCGGAGAAAACATACCGTCTTAACGCGAAAAATGAGATAGTGATTACCGTGAAGATACCCGCGCAGGGCTTGACGTGGTTTGTGATTCAGTGAGAGCGGAAAGGTAATGCAGAACGTGGGGCGAATACGTTCAAAATTAAACTGGCTTTGGAGCCAACGCAAGCACCCCCAAAAAAGGGTGCGCCTTCTCTGGCGCGTCATCTTTATGCTTACTATTGCTCTAACTCTATTCTCTCCTCCCTGTCGACGGGTCGTTTTTGCCGTATGGGCATTGGCGAATGGGGCTCTTTTTGTGCTGAGTACAGGGTGGGGGATAGGGAACCTACGTAAAGTACTGAAAGGGGCGCAGACTGCATTTCGCTGGGCGTTCTGTCTCACATTCCTCGTCTCTCTTATTCTTTTGGAGGGGTTTGATCAAATTGTCGCGCAGATAACCAATCAGACGATAGATCTACTCATCTTCAATACGATAGTCCTGATACTACTGGTACTCATCCCTTTATTGATTGCGACACTGGTGGTGGTGGGTATACAGGGTGCGATGATGGTCGGGTTTATATACCGTCGTGAGGAGTTCAGCAAGGAGCGTATAGCGGGTGCTATCAGCACTCACTGGATAGCCGTTCTGACTCTGACGCTTGTGGGAGCAGTGTGGCATGATTGGATAGGAACGCTCTTTCCTGTAAAATTTCCTCTGTTGGTGGTAGGAGAGGGAGGGAACCCCAATCCCGCCTCTTTCTTGATTGTCGGAGTCCCTTGGCTCTCTATTGGGGGATATTATCTCCTGCATGAGTATCTCATAGGTGCAACAAGCACTCACCGCAAGCTTTGGAAAACCCTCTCTGCCCGGCTTGTGATGAAGAGGTTCGTTCGAGGGAAAGAGAGGACTGTTGATTTGCGCGGTGCGACTCTTGGTGCTACCACCGCAGGGGTAGTGCTTCTGATGAGTGCGTTACACCTCTTGACCTCTTTTCAGAGCGCAACACTCGCAGGCTACTTACGGTTGCGTGCAGGTTTACCCCGCCCAATTCCCTTTCACAACTCTGCCGTGGTCATATTGGAGATGGATTTTGCTTCGCACCGCCGTGCTATGACGCAAGTCTCAGAAACCGCTTTGCAAGCTGAGGTGATTCGCAAATTAAAGCAGTATGGCGTGAAGCGGATAGTTCTGCCCTGCCCATTAGTCTCCATGCAAGACCTATCACGGGCACAAAAACGCACTACCCTGCCCCCCACTCAGGAGGATATTAGACGCACACAGCGGGATACTCCGCTCCTGGCGCAAGCCATAAAGGAGGCAGGGAATGTGGTGTTGGCAGTAGATGGAGACGATCCTACTTTCGAGGAGTTACCTTTGCGGAGTAGTGCTATCGCAGTCATTCAGTCTCGCACCCCGACGTTTGGCGCAGGTCGTTTACCCCGCATTGTAGCAAGATGGAGCAAGGAGCCCCCTGCCCCCATCCTCCTTTATGCTGCATTGAAGGGGGTTCCTCCCTCCTATCAATCTGTCGATTCACGCTCCGATGTGGAGCGGGTGAACGGTGAGATAGTTCCTCTTGTTGAGCGTAATACTATACTCGTAGACTTTGAGAGTTTTCTTTGGAGGCGTAAACTTCCGCGCCAATCCTATACTGATGTATTGAATGGGGAGGCGATGCCTGACCTCTTTCAGGTTGTAGAGGGCGGAGGTGCTCGGCACTGGCTTCCTCCCCCTGAGTTCTACCGCGACAAAATCGTCTTTTTGGACTCGCTTGATAGACCGGAACAGGAGACCTACATCGGGATTATCTCCTGCATGGAGGCGCTGGCACGAACTACGAACTCTTTAATGCACCACACTCTTATTGAACGCTTCCCTCCGCTGTCGTGGGTGCTGATCACCGTTTTTTTTGGGGTGAGTGTGGGGCATATTGGTCTGCGTCGTAATCCGATGGATGCCGGCTGGTATCTTTTTCCACTGGGCTTGGTCGTCGTGGGCTACTCCTTCTTCACCCTTGTCAACCAGAGAGTATGGTTTGACCCTCTCGTTCCTAACTTCGCGATGCTAGCGGCATTTGCCCTCACGACGCAGTTGACCTATGTGCTTGAGAAGGAGGGGCGTGAGCGGAACCGGACTTTGCTGGGGCATTTTGTTGCACCAGAGGTGGTGGAAGAGTATGTGGATAAGGTGGAAGACCTCAAACTAGGTGGCGCGAAGCAGAGTATCTGTATTCTGTTTGCAGACGTCCGAAACTTCACGGGCTTCGCCGAATCCCGCGACCCGCAGGAGGTTGTCGAGGTTATTAACGAGTATATGACTGCCCTTACCGATGCGATGTTTAAGCACGGTGGACTGTTGGATAAGTACACTGGCGACGGTCTGATGGCATTTTTCCGTATCACTCCACCTACTAAAGAGGGTATTGGGAGGGCAGTTCTTGCCGCTCTGACGATGCAGAACGCCTCCACCCGCCTCTCTGTACAGCGTAGGATAGCTGGCAAAGCCGTTTTGGAGGTGGGAATTAGTGTACACTATGGCGAGGCAGTGGTGGGTCTGGTAGGCAGTACCACGCAGTCTAACTATACTGCCATGGGGCTTACCGTTGTAGTGGGGGCACGCTTACAGAGCCTTGCAGAGGGTGGGCAGGTCATCGTGAGTAAGCAGGTCTATGAACTAATCTCCGACGTTTTCTCGGCAGATAGACTGGAAGAGGTGACAGTAAAGGGCTTATCGGAACCTATTCACCCCTACCGTTTGAATCTGCTTCCTACGAGCGAACTTGTCAAAATCCCAGAGGATTGGCGTGAGGTGGAGAGGGTTTAATGCTGTCTATTGGAACTAATACCAACTCCGTTGGCTCCCTTGTCGTTCCAGACCCCATTTCAAAGATGCTTCTCTCTCCTTGCGAAGGTTCAGGGGAGGGCAGTAGCAGAAGGCTTATCGCACTGACCTAGCCACCCTCTCTAAAGTCTCCCCTTCACAAAGAGGAGACTTTGGGATGCTCCATTTTCTGCCGACTTTGGAGGAGTGCGGAAGCCTCCCTCCGTTTCGGAGAGGAGGTGGGAAGAAACCGTTCGGCAGTTTTCGGGTATTGCTTAGAGATATTTTTTATCTCAACTTGTCAGCGATGGCGTAACCCGTTCTATTTATATTAGGAGGCTCTTTGTGAAATCATTTTGGCACTGGTGGCATAAGACACCGCTCTATATTCGGATACTGTTGGGACTGGTGGTGGGTGTTGTGATTGGTCTCGTTTTGAAAGGCGATAACGAGAAATTAGAACACCTGCGCGTGCCGAGCGACATCATACTACGTATGTTGCGAACTCTCGCCCCGCCGCTCATCCTCGTTGCAGTCATTCGCGCTTTGATGGGAGCCGACCTCAAGGGGCAGAAGATAGGTAAGATGGTACGCCTGCTCTTAACGAACACCCTCGCCGCTATCTTTATCGGGCTGTTTGTGGCGAATGTTGTTCAGCCCGGTCATTTTGCCAAAAAGATGGAGGCTCCTGCCAAAAAGGTGGAGATAGACCCCGTTAAACAGAAGGTTCTTGAGGTTCTTAAAGAGAACAACGTTTCGCTAACAAAGACCCCTAAAGACCCATTAGGTCAGTTTTTAGACAACGTACCGCGCTCTCTTCTTGAGCCGCTCAACTCTAGTGATAAGGTACTGGGCGTGATATTTATTGCGGTTGCGTTTGGAATGGCATTTCGTGCCTTCCGTGATAAGCCCCTCCACACCTTGAGTGATTTGATGGATGTGCTCTTGGAATCGCTCATTAAAATTCTTCACTGGATTGTAGATGTTGTGCCCATTGGCGTAATGGGAGTAGTGGCGCACGTTCTAGGTACAAAGGGGATAGAGCCATTCAAGGCTTTGGGCGTGTTTGTGCTGACGGTGATTTTAGCTCTTGCTCTACAAGGTACTTACTACCTTCTACGGATACGGTTACAGTCTTGGGTACGCCCAATGCGGGTTATTAGAGGAATGAACGATGCGCTGATGATGGCGTTTTCTACCGCCTCATCTACTGCCTCCATGCCTCTGACCTACGAGTGCCTCAAGGATAAGGTTAAGATACGTGAGGAGTCGGCGAGCCTTGGGGCACTGGTGGGGAGTAACTTCAACAATGACGGCACTGCCCTCTATGAGGCAATGGCGGCACTTTTCATATCGCAGATGTTGGGGATTTCGTTGAGCCTCCCTCAACAGTTTATGGTAGTGGTCACTTCGATTATCGCCTCTGTAGGGGCAGCAGGCATTCCCGAAGCGGGGCTTGTTACGATGACGCTCGTGTTTACTTCGGTGGGGCTACCTCCCGATTTTATTCCTATCTTATTGACGGTAGACTGGTTCCTAGATAGGTGTCGTACCACTCTAAACGTGATGGGCGACGTGACGGTGAGTTGTATACTGGACGGTAAGATCCCAGAGGATCGGGAGGACGCTCTGGAAGGAGATGCCGATATAGTGGAGACCGTTTGAAGCATTATGGGAGGGGAAACTATACGGTTTGTGAGAGGAGCCTGTTATGAAGCATAGGAGTTTGGTTTCTGTCGCCCTTACGGAGGACGAGAAAGAGTGGTTGCGCCGTAAAGCGCACTGGGAGGGAGGCTCAATGGCGAGCCTTCTTCGAGAGCGTCTGCGCTACCTTATCGCAGACGAGGGGTATCTGCGCCCGCCCGATGACGAACCACAAGACTTTGGATACGAGAAGGAGATGATGCAGTTCGTGTTGAAGGTTCAGAGTGAACTGGAAGCGGAATAACCCTCCGCAGAAAACTCGGAGAGAGCCATGAAAACCCTCAAAACCCTCCTCTTGCTTGTCCTACTCGCAGTTTGCGCGAACTGTAGTTTTGCCCAAATCGCCGTCGCCCTGCCACCGGGAGTGAAAGCGAACTGGAATCTCGCGCTGGCATATCGGGAGGCGACTCCTTTGCGAGAGCGAGTCTGCATAAACGGGCTGTGGCACTGGCAACCTGCAAGCAAGGACGCACCGCGCCCGCCCGAAGGTAATTGGGGCTACTTCAAAACGCCCGGGTGTTGGACGGGTATCACCGACTATATGCAGAAGGACTGCCAGACGGTCTTCGCGCATCCGAGTTGGAAGGGAACCAACCTTGCGGGTGTTACCGCAGCGTGGTATCAGCGCGAAATCGCGATTCCCACAGGGTGGAAAGGAAGGCGCATCGCCCTCAGTGCCGACAGTCTGAACTCCTACGCGGTGGCATATATAGACGGCAGGCGGGTGGGAGACCTCCACTTTCCCGCTGGTGAGTTAGATCTCTCTTCGGCGTGCGCGGCGGGACGAAAATACACGCTGAGCCTGTACGTGGTGGCTCTGCCTCTCAAATCTGTCATGCTCTCCTACATAGACACCTCCCACGCCACCGAAGTGCGGGGCGAAGTGGCTCGTCGCGGGCTTTGCGGCGATGTGTTTCTCGTCAGTTCCTCCCCTCTCGCCCGTCTCTCTGACATAAAAATAGATACCTCCGTGCAGAAGGGGGAGATAACCGTAGACACGGGCTTGCAGGGGCTTCAAGCGGGTAAACGCTATACCCTTCACGCCGACATTACGGATAGCGGACGCAAAATCAAAGAGTTTACGGGAAGCGCGTTTCAATCGAGCGACCTGAAAGCGGGGCGTATCGCGTTTGCTACGAAGTGGAAGCCCGAAAAACTGTGGGACTTGAATACGCCCCAATACCAGTACCATGCTACGGTTTCGCTACGCGAAGAGAGCGGCGGGACTCTAGACGTTAGTTATCCCGCCCGTTTCGGGTTCCGCGAATTTTACATCAAGGGCAAAGACTTCTACCTGAACGGCTCTCGCATCTATCTCTCCGCCGTCCCGCTGGATAACGCACAGGTCTCCGCCGCGCTCTCCACCTACGAGGGCGCGAAGGAGAGCATGAAGCGCCTCCAAAGTTTCGGAATCAACTTTGTATATACGCACAACTACGACTGCGAACCGGGCTCTCACCTCAGCTTTTCCGAGATTTTGCGAGCCGCCGACGATGTTGGTATGCTTGTCGCGATGACCCAACCCCACTTTAGCCACTACGACTGGAAAGCCCTCGACGCGGAGAAGTCCAACAACTATGCGCGTCATGCGGAGTACTATGTGCGCGTGTCTCAGAACCATCCCTCCGTCGTCGCCTACTCCATGAGTCACAACGCCACCGGCTACGAGGAGGACATGAACCCGGATATGATAGACGGGATTCAGGGAGAGAGAGACCAGTGGGCTTCCCGCAATGCGAACATGGCGCTACGGGCAGAGGCTATCGTCAAGCGGTTCGACCCGAATAAAATCGTATATCACCATGCAGGCGGCAACATCGGCGCGATACATTCCAGCAACTTCTACCCCAACTTCGTGCCCATTCAGGAGCTATCCGACTGGTTCGGACACTGGTCAAAGGAGGGTGTAAAGCCCGCCTTCCTGTGCGAGTTCGGCGCTCCCTTTACGTGGGACTGGACGATGTATCGGGGGTGGTATCAGGGCAAGCGCGAATGGGGAAGCGCGGCGGTTCCCTGGGAGTACTGCCTTGCGGAGTGGAACGCGCAGTTTCTGGGCGAGAAAGCCTACGAGATTACCGAGATGGAGAAGACGAACCTGCGCTGGGAGGCGAAGCAGTTCCGCGAAGGCAAGGTCTGGCATCGGTGGGACTACCCCTATCAAGTAGGCTCTAAAGGCTTCGACGACGAGCATACCGTTATCGCGAGGTACATAACGGACAACTGGCGGGCGTTCCGAACGTGGGGAGTCTCCGGGATTTCGCCCTGGGAACACGACCACTTCTGGAAACTGAAAGAGGGCGTGGACAGAAGCCGCAAAGAGTTGCCTGTGGATTGGGAGAACCTGCAACGCCCCGGATTCAGCCCCGACTACCTCGGCGAACAGTACGAGCGCTTCGACCTCGCGTATAAGTCGGACGACTGGGTTCCTACTGCGGAAGGCAGGGCGCTTCTTGCGAATAATATGCCCGTTCTGGCTTATATCGGAGGCAAATCAGCGAAGTTCACGAGCAAAGACCATAACTTCTACGCGGGGGAAAAGGTTGAGAAGCAGCTCATTCTGATAAACAACTCTCGCCAGTCGCAAGTGATTCAATGCACAGGCACGCTTATTATGACTGATGCGAACATACGCATACTGAAAATAGAGATTGGGCAACGCCTTCCGGAGCGCTTCGCTCGCGAGTCGGGCGGCTTGACGACGGTAGAGCTGGGGGCGGGCGAACAGATTCGGCTCCCTATTCGCTTCTCGATTCCATCGAACGCTAACGTCATGACCGTCGGGATAATCCAAGACCGGAGAGGGGAGTTCTTTGGGTTTCACGTTCTGCCGAAGCCCACTCCCATCAAAACAACCGCCAAAATCGCCCTGTTCGACCCCAAAGGCGAGACTAGAGCCTTGCTTGCAGGTCTCAAAACGCCGTTCCAGTCCGTACAGGCGACAGACGACCTTTCACGTTACGACGTACTCGTAATCGGAAAGGGAGCCATGACGCTGGGCGGCGGAGCGCCGGACATTCGACGTGTGCGTCAGGGACTGAAGGTGGTTCTCTTCGAGCAGAGCGCGGAAGTTTTGGAGAAGCGGTTTGGGTTCAGGGTGCAGGAGTACGGGCTACGCCAAGTATTCCCGCGCATCCCCGACCATCCTCTGCTGAAAGGGCTAAGGGCGGAAAACCTGCAAGACTGGCGCGGCGAAGCCACAAACACCCCCTCCCGCCTGAACTATACCATGCGCCCCATGCACGGACCCACCGTTCAGCGCAACGGCATAGACGTTTCGCGGGTGTGGAGGGGCGGGAATCAGGGCAATGTCGCCTCCGTCCTCATAGAAAAGCCGGCGCGAGGCGACTTCCGCCCGATAGCGGATGGCGGCTACAGCCTACAGTACAGCCCGCTCATGGAGTTTCGCGAGGGCAGGGGATTAGTTATTTTTTGCCAGATGGACGTAAGCGGACGGACGGAGAGCGACCCGGCGGGGGAGATACTCGCGCATAACATCCTGAGTTACGTATCCAGTTGGAAGCCTACCCCCGTCCGCGAGGCACTCTACGTTGGCGAAGCGGCGGGCAAGGCGTATCTCGAAGCCTCTGGTGTCAGGCTCAGAGCCTATCAGGGGGGAAACATAGCGCAGAGTCAGGCGCTGATTGTGGCGCAGGGCGGGGGCGAAATACTGGCGCAAAACAAAACCGCCCTCAGCGCATGGCTAACGGGCGGCGGTCATCTGTTGGCGTTAGGTCTGGACGAAGCGAATGCGAACGCCTTCCTGCCGTTCACTCTCCACACGAAGCGAGCGGAGCATATCGGTGGCTACTTCGACGCGGCGGGCGCAAACTCGCTATTCGCAGGCGTTAGTCCGGCGGACGTTCACAATCGCGACCCGCGTGAACTCTCGCTGATAACCGAAGGGGCGGCGAAAATCGGAGGCGGAGTCCTCGCCGCTTCAGGCAACGTCCTCTTTTGCCAACTGGTTCCCTGGGAGTTCGATAACGTAAAGCAGATGAACGTCAAGCGAACCTATCGCCACCTTAACGTACTTGTCAGCAGACTGCTAGGGAATATGGGAATCGCTGAATCCACGCCGCTACTAGACCGCTTTAGCACTCCCGCCGCCAAAACAGAAAAGCGTTGGCTAGAGGGCTTCTACCGCGATATACCGGAGGAGTGGGACGACCCGTATTGCTTCTTTAGGTGGTAGAGGCACGTCTTTAACCTCACCCCCTCTCTCCTTACGAAGGAGAGGGGTTTTCGTGCCGCTATGGTATAACGCGCCCAACTCAAGCAAATTTATTGACTATTCGGCAAGGCAAACTTATCCAGATGGCGGACCTAGACGCTCAGAATGGCGGTCCCGTCTTTCGCGATTATGATGGCGATGGGCGACCAGAGTGGGTATTCGATGACTACAACTGGGCTACATACCGAGAAGATGGACCAGAGTCCTTTCTGATTTACACAGAGCGGAAGGATGGAACGCTCAAGTTGTGGAAACGTCTGCCAAACAAAAAGCGGCTCCCTCTACAGGACAGGCTTAATCGGGGGCTTGGCTGATAGTGGAAGGCGCGTAGAACCTCAAAAACTCAGTTGGAGCCACCCCTCTCCCAGAGTTAGGAGAGGGGTAGAGGGTGAGGGCTTACCCCTCGTCGCTAGAGTATCTATCCTTCAAACTCGCGACAACCGCAGGGTCAGCAAGCGTCGTCGTATCACCGAGAACGCGCCCCTCCGCAACGTCCCGCAGTAGGCGGCGCATAATTTTGCCGCTACGGGTTTTGGGCAGGTCGGCGGATATTATCACATCGTCGGGGCGGCAGATGGGACCCAGTTTATGCCCCACCCACGCCTTCAATTCGTTTTGCAGTTTCTGGATACTCGCAATGTCGCCAGGCGCAGGTGCGAAGTCCTCCCGAATTATCACGAAGGCGACGGGGGCTTGCCCCTTCACATCGTGTGCCTTGCCGATAACGGCGGCTTCCGCTACTGCGGGATGCTCTACAAGAGCGCTCTCCATCTCCATTGTGCTGATGTTATGTCCTGCCACGAGCATGATGTCGTCCACGCGCCCCAATAGCCAGAAGTTCCCATCCGCGTCGCGCAAAGCACCATCACCGGGGAAGTAGATACCCTCAAATTTGCCCCAGTAGACCTGTTTATACCGCTCGTCATCGTGCCAGAGCGTGCGAAGCATGGAGGGCCAGGGCTTCCGAATAACGAGAATCCCCTTCTGACCATCCGGTACAGGGTTTCCCTTCTCGTCCACAATGTCGGCGATAATGCCGGGGAAGGGGCGCGTCGCGGAGCCGGGCTTGGTGGTCACGATACCCGGTAGCGGCGAAATCATAATGCCGCCCGTCTCCGTCTGCCACCACGTATCCACAATCGGACACCGCCCTTTTCCAATGTTTTCGTTATACCAGAGCCATGCTTCCGGGTTGATGGGTTCGCCTACAGAACCCAACAGGCGCAGGCTAGAGAGGTCGTGGTGACTGGGATGCTCTTCGCCCCACTTCATACAGGCGCGAATTAGGGTAGGCGCGGTGTAGAGAATCGTGATTTTGTGACGCTCTATCATGTCCCAGAAGCGGTCTCTCGCGCCGCCTTTGCCCTCTACCCCCCAGTCGGGAGAGCCTTCGTACATGAAGGCGGTTGCGCCGTTCGCAAGAGGTCCGTATACCACGTAGGAGTGTCCTGTCACCCAGCCCACATCGGCGGTACACCAGTAGAGGTCGTCGCCGCGAAGGTCGAAGACGAGTTTTGAGGTCGCCAACACTCCCGTGAGGTAGCCGCCTGTAGTGTGCAGAATACCCTTGGGCTTACCTGTGCTTCCAGAGGTGTAGAGGATGAAGAGAGGGTCTTCCGAGTCCATCGGTTCGGCGGGGCAGTCCGCAGAGGCTTGCGCTACGAGGTCACTCCACCAGTGGTCGCGCCCCTCTTTCATCGTTGTCGCGATTTTATCGCCAAGCCTATTAAGAACCACGACGGATTCGACTGCGGGACAGCCCTCTACAGCTTCATCAGTAGTCGCTTTGAGAGTTACAATGTTGCCGCGCCGCCAGTAGCCATCGGCAGTCAGGATGATTTTCGCTTGACAGTCGTTGGTTCGCTCTTTCAGGCTGTCTGCTGAAAACCCGCCAAAAACGAT
>JAPLCR010000136.1 GCA_026392135.1 Armatimonadota bacterium | reverse complement strand
TATTACCGAAGAGGAAATCGCAGAGGTTAAGCCTCTTATTGACAAGGCTTTTCAAGACGAAAAGTGCTTCTCGTATGCCCTACACTTCAGCCGCGATATTGGAGATGATATTTTCCTAGAGTGGGATGCTACTCCGCTCTTCCATGACGGAAAGATGGTGGCTCTCTTTTGGGTGGGGCATGACGTTACATCTGCCCGAAAAGCCGAACTAGAGTATAAGCACCTCTATCAGATAGCACAAGCTATTAACGCCTCCACGAAACTGGACGACATTCTGCTTATGGTACGGAACGCCCTCAAAGAGGTAAGTGGCTTTGACCGTGTGGGCGTGTGGCTTGCACAAGGCGGACAACTCATAGGGGCATGGGGTACTAATCTGGATGGCTCGATTGCAGATGAACGCGGTAGGCGAATGCGGCTTCCAGAATTTATTCCAGAAGTATATGCAAAAATCCAGAGTGGTGAATGGTTTGGGACGCTTGCCCTAACGGAGTGGGTAATGCAAGACTCCTCTGTTGTAACTACGGAGAAGCCGCTGGATTTCGCGTTTATGACTCTGCGTGTGCAGGGCGAGCTTGTGGGCATCATGTTTGCAGATAACTACCCAACACAACGAGGGTTAGTGTTGGAGGAGGTTGCACGGTTACTGCCTTTGGGTGGAGAGTAGGCGTAATCTTACCTTAACCTACGCGGAGATAGCGCAAGCGACTACCTTCGACGAGACTCTGCAGAAAGTCCGTGCTGCAATCGTTCGCACAGGGCTGTTTGACCGTGCTGGAATCTACTACGTGCAAGGGGACAGGTGCCATAGTGCATGGGGAACCAGTATACAGGGGCAAGAGGTCGATGAACATGGGGCGCACTACTCCCCTGAATCGTATGAAAGCATGATGGCTTATCTGCGCCAAGCAGGAACAAACTACTGTACATGGGAAGCCGCACCGGAAGAAGAGGTACCCTCCACCGCTACCCTGCCATACACACACGGTTTAACCGCCTTAGAGGTAGGCGACGACGTTCTAGGGCTGATTTTTGTAGATAACTTTATTACGAATCGCCCCATCAGGGAGCCTGCAATGGAGCTGTTAGCAGAGTTTGCAAAACAGGTATCCGTTGCAGTCAAGAACGCACAACTGCTAGAGGCGCAAAGCCGACTCTCACTACGACAAGCTCGCCTTTCTCAAATCTCCTCCCTACTCAGTTCAAACCGAGCCTCCTCTAATATCGAGCAGATGGTGACAGATGCGTTGGTCGAAGTAGATGTTTTTGACAGAGCGAACTGTTGGGTATGGAACACAGTCACCCACTGTATGGAGAAGTGTGCTGATAGCGATAAACAGGGAGAGGGTGACCGCGAAAGATCTGCTATCATCCCATTGACGCATCTGCACCCCAAAGGAGGGCTACTCCTTTTCAAGGGGGAAGCAGACTATGTCTATACCGCAAACTATGAAGAGAAGTACGCTCCGACGGCTTCCGCAGAATTTAGCATGGTGGCAGACCTGAATATGGAGGGGATAGGGGAACACTGCGTCGTGGCGTTGAGGGTAGAAGGCGAGTTTGTTGGCTATATTGCGGTAGACAACAAACACTCTCAAAAGCCTATCACCGAACAAGATATTACCATCTTGCAGACTTTCGCCCAACAAGCCGCTATCGCCATTCACCAAGCGCGGCTACGTGCCCAATACATCAAACAGCAGGCAAAGCAGTCACTGTTTAGTGCTGTCTCTACAGGGCTGGACGATAATCTGCCTATCAACGACCTTTTGCGCCTCATTTATGACGGTATCAGAAGCCTTGAAAAAATAGACAGGGTAGGGATATGGGTGTTTCAGCCCGTACCAGAGTGGATGCCCTGCGGCTGGGGAACCTCACGTGAGGGAGTGCCTCATGCGTTCCTAAAAGGTGACTTGGAGGATGTTGACTTTGTATACGCCACCATTCCCAAAACAGGTCTTGCATACTACTACTGGCCCGACTATTCGAGTGAGTTTTTGTCTGACCCCGGAGGGGCGATGTATGGGGTGAATGAACAGGCAAGCATTCCCCTTTACGAAGGGAATGCGATTGTCGGTTTAATTGTTGTAGACAATTTCATCACCGGAAACCCCCTTACGTTGGGGCAGGTGGAGCTTCTATTGCCATACGCCAATCAGGCAAGGGTAGTAATACAAGAGAACCGTAAGCGGTGGCAACGAAAGCGGGATGTAGAGCGCAACCGGTGGCTCTCCGACATGGTAACGGCTACAATACAGGGAATGCCTCTTACCGAGATAATGGCGATCGCTTATGAAGCAATCAAATCCTACGGAGAATTTGACCGCGTGGGGGTATTTGTTGTGAACAACAAGTACCCCAAAGTACGGGGCGTATGGGGTACAGATAAGGATAGCACGCGTAAAGATATCTCTTTTGTGAAATTCTCACTCTCACTTGGATGGCGCTTGATCCCCGCCGATTACTGGGAAACGCACGACTACTATATCTACGACGACTACACTACGGCTGTGGAGATTGAACAGGGGAATGTGATGTATGGCGTGCGCTACCACGCACTCGTACTTTTGAAAGCGCACGGGCAGATAGTCGGTTGTCTGGATATGGACAACCTGTTTGGTGATGCGCCTATCTCTGATAGCGATGTGGAAGCCATCTTACCGTTTGCCGAGCAGACAGCACTTGCTGTCTACAACGCTCTATTGGCAGAAGACAAGCGGCGTAATGAGGCTGTACAGCAACGTTTTGAGGAGATGGCGGAGAAAATCAATTCGAGTGCAGGAATTTCGGACCTACTACTCTTTATTCGTGAGGTCGCCATGCAGCAGGGCGAGCTGGATAGAGTGGGTATCTTTCTAGTGAACCCTAAAGAGCAGAGAGTAGAGGGGGTTTGGGGGACAACACGAGAGGGTGACCTGTACGATATGTCCGCCTCCTTGCTTACTTTTGAACAGGCAAAGGCGGCAAGGCTTGGGGCAGTCCTCTTCTCCTCTAAAGACTATATTTTGACGCAAAACTATACGGCTGAAATGGGTCTGTCGCCAAACAACTCCATGTACGGCGTGCGAAATCACGTCGCGATTGCTCTGCGGGCAGATGGTGAAGTTGTAGGTGCCTTAACAGGAGATAATCTGATTTCCGAAGCACCTATAGATGAGGAGAACATTCGGCTACTACTGCCTTTTGCGCTTCAAGCCGCCGCCATGATACGCAATATTCGTCTGAAAGAGGAGCAGTTGGTAGTGCAAAGGCGGAGCGTTCATCTGGAGCGGATAGCGGCGAATATTGCCCTGAACACGAACCTTGAGGATATTTTGGGAATGGTGCGCGATGCAGCGGTTGAAGCCGCCGGGTTTGACAGAGCGGCTGTATTTCTGTATAACGCATCGCGTCACGAACTGCAAGGCGTGTGGGGTACGGATAACGAAGGTAATCGTGAGGATATTCATCACAGGGTTTTCGATAAGCGACTCCTCACTAAGCTTGGTTACGAGAGCGTTCTTCACAATGGCGCGGAGTATACTCTCATTGAGGACTATGCAGAGGCTTACTCGCCCCTTGTTGATACGCCTATGGTTGGGGTTAAGCAGCATCTTAGGATTGCCCTTCGAATAGAAGGGCGTGTCGTTGGTGTTCTGAATGCCGACAATCTGATGTCGGGAAACCCCATTACCTATAACGAAATAAAACCTCTTATTCCTTTTGCCAACGAAGCCGCTATCGCTATCCGAAACGCCCAACTGCTTGTTGAACGTGAAAAAGACCTTCAGCTTCAAAAGCATCTTGCAACTCTCGCTACTGCTATCAATGCAACCCACGACCTCAAGGACATTTTGCGGATGTTCCGCAATGCTCTGGTGGAGGTCGCAGGTTTTGAACGCGCAGCAGTATGGCTCTATGACGGGCATTTACAACTATGGCAGGGCGTGTGGGGGACACAACTGGACGGTACTCTGGACGACATCTCAACTTTCTCAATAACACACGACGAATTTGCAGAAATGGGGCTTGCTACTGTTGCCCAGGGGCTACAGTCCTATGTTATCGCTCCACTCCTCCCCAATCTACTAGAAGAGACTACTCCACCTGACGACGAGGTGTTCATTCATGCTGGAATCGCTCTGCGTTTGGGAGAGACACCTGTAGGAATTGTGACACTGGATAACAGGCGTAGCGGCTCGCCTATATCTGAAGAGAGTGTTCAGAGGATACTACCTTTCGCCGACCAAGTAGCCGTTGCTATTCAAAATGCCCGACTTCTTGATGACCAGTGGCACTATATTGCACGGCAACGGCGTTTGGGGATACTGGTCGCTTCTGTGAGCGCAAACCACAGCCTAAAAGAGACACTCCGGCTTGCACGCGAAGCGGTGGTCGAAGGCGGAGAGTTCGACAGGGCAGCCCTTTTTATTGCGGATACCTCTAATGATACCTTCTATGGCGTTTGGGGAACCGATAACGAGGGGAACGAAATCGCTATTTCTGAAGACACCTTCTCGATTTCCAATCACATACCCATGGTGGAGTCAACTACCTATACGGGGATGGGGAAGTACTTCTTAGTACAAAACTATGGAGCGGTTTATGCGGTGACACCCGACGATACGATGTTTGGCGTAAAAGCACATGGCGGTGTTCCTATTGAGATTGAAAACGAGTTGGTAGGCTGTATTTTTGTCGATAATGCGATATCCCAACGCCCTATTACCGATGAAGATATGCTGGGGCTTCTGCCCTTCGCGCACCAAGTAGCTACCGCTATTCGCAATGTAAGTCTTCTTGAAGAGCGTGATCGCTACTTGGAAAGGCAGAGGCGCTTGGCAGTACTTGCGAGTGCCATTAATGCCAATGTGGATCTACAAGAGATACTACGTATCGCAAGAGATGCCGTTGTGTCGGGGGCAGGTTTTGACCGTGCAGGTATCTATATGGTAGACCCTATAACAAATATAGCGCGTGAAGCGTGGGGAACCGATAATGGCGGAAAGGAGTACTACGCAAGTGAACACTCTTTTATCTACACCGAACAGATAGCAGGCTCTTACGCGAAATACGAGTCGGAACATGGACACTACTACCTTGAGCCGGATTGGCAAGGGATGAACGCTCTCTCCCCTGGAGATGAGATGTACGGCGTTCATTGGCACGGCTTAGTGCCTATTACATTAGATGGGAAGACTGTTGCACTTATCTTTGTAGATAATTTGCTGACAGATAGGGTTATCACGCACGAAGATATGTTGGGGCTACTCCCCTTAGCAAGTCAGATAGCAGTGGCAATTCGCAACGCCGAGCTATTTGAGAATTTGAAGAGGGCACACGCGGCTCTCGTCCGTTCCGAACGATTGAGCGCAGTAGGAGAGTTGGCAGGAGGTGTCGCGCACAACGTAAATAACATCCTTGCTGCTGTGATGGGGTATTCAGAGCTTATTCAGATGTCCCCCAACTTACCTGCTTCCGTTATGCACTACGCGCAGGTCATTGAGAACGCCGCAAAGGATGGAGCAGACATCGTTCGCCGTGTGCAACAGTTCGCCCGTAAAGATAGAGAATCCAAAAGCGAAGTGTTTGATCTGACAGACATAGTACAGGGTGCTGTAGAACTCACGCGCCCTCTGTGGCAAAACGTCGCTCATTGGTCAGTGAAGCCTACTCTTGTCTCCACAAGCCTTGAGCCGAATGTCTCTATTCTGGGAGTAGCTTCCGAGATGCGAGAAGTGGTAGTTAATCTTATACGCAATGCGATAGATGCACTTCCACAGGGGGGAACCATCACCTTACTGTGCCAAAAAAGAGAGGGTAGAGCCGTCTTGATGATAACAGATAACGGGGTCGGTATGAGCGAAGAGGTTCGTATGAGACTTTTTGAACCCTTCTTCTCCACCAAACAGATCGGTCTGGGGACGGGCTTAGGGCTTTCGCTTACGTGGGGGACGGTGCAGAGGCATCAAGGAACGATTGAAGTACAAAGCGAGCCGAATAAGGGGGCAGAGTTTACGCTCTCGTTTCCTCTCATTGAAAACAGAGAGATCCTGGAGGTAGCCACGGAGGTGGTTGCCATGTTGCCGCGTATCCGTGTGGTGTTAGTGGAAGATGAGGCAATGGTATCCTCCAGTATGGAAGCTCTGCTAGAGCAGCGCGGTGCCGAAGTCATCGCCTTCCCTAACGCCCACCGCGCCCTCTCTTATCTTGTTGAGAGTGCAGATAGGGTGGAGGTGGTTATCTCTGACCAAGGGATGCCCGGTATGACTGGATTGGAGCTTCTGGCAGAGGTGAAAATGCGGTTCCCATCCATTCGGCGCGTACTCATCAGTGGGTGGGGGGAGCAGATTGCAGACACGCTAGATGTTTCCAATGCTGAGAGAGTGGTTTCTAAGCCTGTGAAGGGCAACGATATTGTTCATGTGTTACTAGAGTTGCTGGGGAAGCGTAATTAGTATGAAACCTACTCTGTTTTTCGTTTTTGACGGGACGCTGAGTGACCCTGTTCTGCTGTTTGAGCATTACGTCTCTGCGCTCACGGAGGAGTTTAAGGTGGCGCATGGGGGTAGCGGGGAGGCGTGGTACTCTCTGACGCGCAAAATGCTCTGGGAGTTGACGCAGGACTTCGCCGACTACTTCAGCGCAAACCCCTTCGCCGACTATCACCCCTACATGAACTCACTCTATGCTCGCTCAGCGCAGGTAGTTTGCGAACATATCGGTAGCGCACTTCCCTCTGACCCAGTAGGGTTCGCACGTGCGATGCAGGCTGTCGCACTGCGTAAGTGTAACGCCTTCTACGATGGGGCAACAGAGGCTCTGGCTCTCCTCCATCAACAGGGATACCCGATCGTTATGGCTTCTGGGCAGGAGTCGGGTTTTTTGCAGGCGGCTTTGGAGGGGGCAGGTGTCGTACATATTCCGCAGGGCTGGTTCGGACCTGACCTTATCAACTGTGCGAAAGAGAGTACCCGCTATTTTGAGAGGATATTCGAGGCACTGCAAATCTCCCCCGCTTCGGCAGTTGTGATTGACGACCTTGCTCCCGCTGTTCTGTGGGCAGAGGAGCTAGGCGCGAAGGCGGTTCAAGCCCAACTCGCCAACAGTCAGCCTCGTGAAGAGTCCAATTCGAATCGTCTTATTCTTACCAGTTGGCACGACTTTCCTCTACAGCTGGAACGTCTATTGGAAAAGTAGACACCCTCTTATGTTCACCTTATCGCTTATGAATACCACCGATAGCCTCTGTTTGGATGTACGTGCCACCCTTACGAGCGGACAGGCGTTTCGTTGGCGACAGTCGTCGGAGGGATTTTGGTTGGGAACAGTGGAGGGTACGGCTATCGTCTTGCGGCAGTCGGTGGAGGAAACACCTCACAGGTTTGAGTGGCAGACGTTCCCGGTTGCGAATCAGTGGGAGGTTGTAGCGAACTACTTTCGCTTGGAGGTTCCCCTCGAGGAGCTGTATGCCGTTTGGAAAGGCGTTGAGCCATCGCTCGCCGAGGCTATCACTCGTTTTCGAGGCTTGCGGATACTGCGGCAACCGCCGCAGGAGTGTTTTTTTGCGTTTCAGTGTGCGACCTGCAATACTGTAGTCAAAATTGAGCGGAGCGTGAAAAAGCTTGCCGAGAGGTACGGTGAGCCTATTGAAACTCCGTTCGGCACTCTGTACTCTTTTCCGACGCTCTCCGCACTAGCCAGTGCAGATGAAGGAGTACTACGAGGTGACCTCTGGGGGTATCGTGCGCCCCGCGTCATCAGTCTTGCACAGCACCTGTTGACGAAGCCGCCGCTCTGGCTGGAGTCCCTCCGCGAAGCTTCCTACCTCGAAGCGAAAGCCGAACTCGTTCTCCTCCACGGCATTGGCGCAAAGATAGCCGACTGTATCTGCGCGTTCTGCTTAGACAAGGACAACGCCACCCCCGTAGATACTCACATTCGGCAGATAACGTGCCGCCTGTTTCGCCCTGACCTTAATGGCAAATCGCTGACCCCGCGTGTGTATGAGGAGGTTGTGCAGGAGTGGCAGAGCCGTTTTGGGGAGTATGCGGGATGGGCGCAACAGTACCTATTTCTTGCGGAGATGCAGAAAAAGGTCTAGCTCTGCCATTCAGTTTCATTTTTGTGTCTGATAGGCACGCACAGCGGCGGCATACACCTTTTTGAGAGGCGTATTGTGTGCTTTCGCACAGGCTTTTACATCCTCATATTCGGGTGAAGCCGTCACTTCATCGCCACCCCATGCGCCAATTTTGATGCGTATCTCTCCGTAAGGGGTAGTCACGCTCTCCCAACGCCGCTCCAGCGTGTGGCGGTTGAGGGTGGAGTAGCGTATTCCAAAAGTGCTGGTCTCAGCGAAAATCAGCCCTGCCACTGTCTTTTGCAAGTTGGGGGGCGCAAGAACACTGAGGAGTATGGCAGGGCGGCTCTTCTTCATCTGAATGGGCGTGAAGTAGACATCCAACGCCCCCGCCTCAAACAGCCGCTCCATCAGCAGTTCAAAGTGTTCTGGCGTGAGGTCGTCTAGGTTGGTCTCTATCAGCACAACGGTCTGGGGAGGCACGTCTTTTGCTATCGGGCGGGTAGGCACAGGTGTGTGGTCTACTGGCTCGTCTTTTAGTATGGCGATAGCGTGGGGCAGGAGGGGAAGCAGTACCTCCAAGCCATCGCGGACTCCGCCCGTGCTTCCGGGAAGGTTGATGATGACGGTTCTGCCGCGTATTCCCGTCACTCCTCGCGAAAGCACGGCGCGTGGTATCTTCTGGTAGCCCGTCCATCGCAAAAGTTCAGCGAGACCGGGCGCATCTCGCTCTATGATGTCGCGGGTCGCTTCCGGTGTGATGTCGCGGGGCGCGAAGCCCGTTCCACCTGTCGTGATAATGAGGTCACAGCCCGCATCGCACCATGCGATAAGTGTCTGTGCAATTAGCCCGCGATCGTCAGGAACGACTGCACGCTCTTGTAAGGCGTAGCCGTTTGCCTCTAACGCCTCCGCCAACACACGCCCCGAAATATCTTCGCGTTCGCCCCGTGAACAGCCGTCACTAACGGTTAGTACCCCTGCTTGCAATAAGTAGCCTCCTCCTGTTTTGATTACTATGCAAACTCCTTCGCGTGCTCCTTACAGAGCCACAGATAGTCGCCTTCAGGTGTGGGTGTCCATGTCAGCCCGCCCCATATCTTCTGGTCATCCAGTTTTTCGAGCATAACCTTGAGCGGGCGCAGGTCAGCACCGCGCACTGGCGACACACGGTCGGGTGAAAGCTCTTCGCGGTAGTAGGGCTGGTCAGAGCCTATCTCCAACTGCTCAAAGTACTCCTCTTTACCGATGTCAGGCAGTGCTTTTACCCACGCCTCCATAAACTTGAAGTCGTGCTTCATCGCTTCGGCAAGCTCCGTGCTAAACGCGCCTATAGTGGCTCCGACCAAAGGAGTTGTGTACTTCAATATCGTGACGAGTTTGGAGACGACGGGAGCCAGCGTTTTAATGTATTCGCGGGGCTGTTGTATAGGGTACTTGCCGCCCTCCTCCGTCAAGTGCCACTGCTTGGGGTACTGACAGCATAGATGGAGTTCAAGAGGGCGGTGCGATAAGCGGCTGACTCTCTCCTTCCCCTGCTCGTAGAGGCTTGCCTCGTTTTCGAGCGGCTTTTCGCGTAGCACAAAGACGTTCGGGCAACGCGACTCTTCTAGCCTCTGCTCGTTGCGAAACTCCTTCAAGAAGTCACGCCGCCAGTTCGCAACCTCTAGGTCTAACTGGTCGAAACGTCTATCCAATGCGTTAAATTTCGCTTCCAGATACGCAGGTTGTGTATGATGACCAATACCGTAGAGCAGACTCGCAACGTTGACATCTATCGCAGTTACCTCGCACTCGATAATGCCCTTCCTATTTAGCCGATTCTCCAAGTTTTTGAGGTTGTAACGATGGGTGCAGTTGGGTGAGCAGTTACACGGTACCATTTTTGTACACGTGTCTTTTAGACCCGGAAAGCGATTCAACGTAACCTCAAAGGTGTCCCTAATAAGCCCGAAAAAATAGATCGGAGTTGCTCCACGCGCCGTTATCTGCACCGTTTTAGCACTATCAGAGGCAGAAATGAGCGCGAGGTGGCTGGGGCTGTCTTGGGCATCTCCAAACAGCGCTCCGCGTTTCCAGTGCAGGTGTTGGGTGAAGCGGTGGGCGCGAGCGATAGTCCATGTTNNNTACCTCTTGTTCACCCGCCTTCGCCTCCCACTGCTTCTGGTACTTCGCCTCGTCCCATGAGACGCACTCCACTACAAGGCTCCTGTTTAGGTTGTCTTCAGGGATACGGTAGGAGAGGTCGAACTGCTCCATCATGGCAAGCATACACTCCCGCTCACTCACATCGAGGTCTTTCCAGAGCCGATTCATCTCTGTCTTAGTGAAAATGCCCTCCTCACCCTTCACTGCTTCGCTGTTTAGAACTTTGGCGATATGCTGTGTCACCCACTGCGGCTTTATAATTACAGTGTCGCTCAGTTCGGCTCTGTCCTTAAAGTGCAGGATGTCCCCTAGGTCGTGCATCCACTGTGTGAGTACCTTCGCCTCCGATTCACTCAGCCCGTGCGACAGAATCAGAGCCTCAAAATCGGGTTGAGGCAGCGATTTTTGCGCCTCTGACAGGTTGCGTACCGCCTCCATTGCGTGTACCCACCTCCCCGAAATCCTCTCGCCCATAAGCGGCAACCTCGCTCCGAACTCCTGTATCTTCTTACGAAGTACGTCGAAGCCCTCTCCCGTCTTATTGCTCACCTCGCAGTAGTCCACTATCTGCGGGTAGTCGCGGTAAAGGGTATCCATTGGCAGGCGGGCAACGCGCTGGTCTATGTGTGTGGCGACAATAAGAATGGGAACATCGCCTCCCGCTTTGGCGCGAATGGTCTCTAGCCAGTAGTTGATTCTGCCATCCAGATACTCCTGACGGGCGTTCCAGACCAGTACAAAAAGAGAGCGGTTTGAAAGAAAGAACTGGTGGGTGGCATGGTTTATCTCCTGTCCCGCGAAGTCCCACACGTTTAGCGTCATCATTATATCGGAGCGTTCGGGGTGCGCCATCTCCAACTCACGAATCTCAATGCCGTGCGTTGTGTCTTCGCTTTCATTGAACGGCTCTCCCTTGAGCCGTCGCAAAAGGTTGGTCTTTCCCCCTCCGCCTTGCCCAACAATAAGCATTTTAGAACACCAGTGCTCTTTGCCATCTTTAGAGAGGCTTCTAAGGTGTTCTAAAATAGC
>JAPLCR010000508.1 GCA_026392135.1 Armatimonadota bacterium | reverse complement strand
GGCTTGGAAGAGGCTCTTTTGCGCCTCTGTTACACGGGCGACGACGATGAGGCGGCTACCATCTGGTGAGAAGCGGACGTTGAAGATAGAATCGGGGGCATGGTGCGGGTCGGGGTTTAGTGCAGGAATTCGCTCCGGGAATTCGGGTCGTGACACGGAGGTCAAGGTGGCATTAAAGCGATAGAGTGTCATCAGAATATAGCGGAAATTGCGCCCTCTACGTGCCCAGACGACGTGTTGGCTATTTCCAATGCTCCCCATACCTATCAGGTCATTCGAGGAGGAGACCTTACGCAGTTCGTGAGAGTCGGTAAGGTAGGCATTTACGTTTGTCTGTTCGTTGGTCATGAATATCTGCTCATCGGTATTGGGTATCCAGTAGAGCGGTGCGAAGGGGGCGAGCCGGATGTCACCCAAGTGGGTTTGCCCCAATGGGTAGCCGTCTCTGTCGAATCGGCACAGCTCACGTGTTTCACGTTGAGTTGTTTGGTCTCTGCTGACACGTACTGCGGCAAAGGTCACGCTATCTTCTCGCCAAGCGAAGGGCGGCTCTACGTTGTGGGCGATAGTGCGTGTTTTGCCTAACCTAATTTGATAGAGTTTTACTTTGCGTTGTGCGTTTCCAAATAGGATATACTTGCCGTTGGGTGACCACTTTGCGACTACGGAGCCAGACGATTCGGGTATCTCCATCAGCCCTGTTCCATCGGTGTTTACAATGGCTTGAACGGGACTGCCTTGCGGGGTGTAGTGTGGAAAAAGAATCTGCTTACCGTCTGGCGAAAAGGTCTGTGCGGAGACCTGTCCTGTTCCTAAGCACAGCCCCATAGCCACCATACAAGCCTTGAATATGCGGTTCAACACGATGTGATACCCTCCTCTAACCCTTCGTTATAGCACTCAATAGACAGTAGGCAGAGTCATCTACAGGCATACCTACTCACCGCCTTATCGTCCAACTCTACGCCTAGCCCCGGCAGTTCATGGCACTGTGCCATCCCTCCTTGAATGGGCAGAGGGTTTTTGAGCAGGTCAGTTTCGTAGTAGAGGGGCCCAATAATATCACAAGGAAAGGTCTCTGCATCTATACCTCGTGTCGCTTTTGCGAGGTGTGTCATGGCGGCACTTGCGACCCCCAGTTCAAGGTTGCTTCCGACCGTGCAGGTTAGCCCTGCCGCTTCTGCAACTGCCGCCATTTTTCGCGCTGCCCCTATCCCTCCACCCTTACCCACATACACCGAGAAGATATCTGCCGCTTCTGCTCGAACAAGGGCGAGAGCTTGTGATAGATTGAAAACACTCTCATCTGCCATAACGGGGACACCGATATTGCGGCGCACTTCTGCCATCCATGCGGGGTCTTGCGGAGAGACGGGCTGTTCTGCGAAGTAGATACTGCACTCTGCCAACCTGTTGAGGGTGTGAACTGCGTCGCGCACCGACCAGCCTCCGTTCGCATCTACTCCTAGCCGTACTTCCGAACCCACCGCGTCCCGCACTGCGCGTACCCGTGCGATGTCTTCTGTAGGGTTTTTACCGACCTTTACTTTCATTGTGCGGAAGCCTAGACTATAAGCCCAGTGTGCGATTTCTGCTGCCTTATCCGGCTCCAAGCCGGAAATGGAGAATTTCGTGGGGACCGTCTCCCGCACTGCGCCCCCCAGCAGGCGGTAGAGCGGCAGCCCTGCCACCTTGCCAAGAATGTCCCACAGTGCCATCTCAATTCCCGACTTTGTGAAAAGGTTTTCGGCAAGCAGAGAGTCGAGTATCGCGATGCAGGTTTCGATATTGCGTGGGTCTTGTCCGATAAGGGCAGGAGCAAGTAGGTTTTGGATATAGTGTCCTGCGGTTACGTTGTCTTCACCGCTCCAAACAGGCGTACAGGAGACTTCACCTAGTCCGGTTATCTCTTTGTCGGTATGAATTTTGACGAAGAGGAAGGGGGATGCAGTGTGATAACCACGCGCCGACTTGATGGCAAGGCGCGGCGTGAGGGGAACGAGTACGGGGAGGGTTTCGATGTGTGTGATTTTCATACGCTAAGGTTCGCCGTTCGCCTCAAAAATCCTTTTAGGGGTTGCAATGTAAAAGGTAAATCCGCCTAATTCGCCCTGATAAATGGCTCCAGTTTTTTGAATTTCGTCTGACTGATACCCTTTACCTGCAAGAGGTCTTGCGTTGTACGAAAGCCCCCATTCGCCTTGCGGAACAAGAGAATCGTTTCTGCGGTCTTCTCACCGATACCGGGCAGTGTTTGTAGCTCTGCTTTACTTGCGGTGTTGATATTGGCTTTGTGGGTTGGAGGGGCTTTGGTGTGTCCCTTTCCACTACTATGAGATTGAGCGGGGGCGGACTTCTTTACCTCAATAGACGCGTCTTTTACGGGTATTTCGAGGCGCTGACCATCTTCTAATCGTCCTGCAAGGTTGATGGCATCGGGGGCGGCGTTTGGAAGTGCGCCTCCCGCTACTTTGAGAGCGTCCTCGCCTCTTGCATCTTGCGGAAGTGTGTACACCCCTGGCTTTTTCACCGCCCCTGCAACATGAACCTTAATCGTGCTTACAGCAGCGGCTGTGAGTTGTGCAGGTTCGTGGATGACGATAGGGGTGGTCGGAGGGTGCATTTCCCGCCACGAAAAGGTGCTGACCACAAGCGTGATGAGCAGGAGGAGGGCGATAAGTCCAGTGGATTCGCGTCGAGAAAGTTCGTGCATAGCGATAGCCTGTTAGAGATTGTCTCTTGAGAATGAATACAGAAGGTCTTTTCGGCGCGTCTGCAAGGTTTTCCTGCCAGAGTAGCGAGGTAAACGTTAAGCACGACGCTCAATAATGGAGACGGGGTCGAGGCGCGAGAGGCGTACCCCCAAGGTAAGCCATGCCACACCGCTCACCATAAATGGGAGCGGTATGGTGAAGACGAGGGCTTGTGGGTCAAATGGGTTTAGCAGTAGTCCCTTAGGGGTCAGGAAGACGATTTGAATCGCTTTCATAAAGCAGACGGTAAGTATCACTCCTAAACTCCAACCAATCGCACAAAAAAGTATTGTCTCACCAACAGCACGCCGCAATAGGTCTTTGCGCGGGTAGCCAATCGCGGAGAGTGTTGCCACTTCGGGCAGTCGCTGGGTAAAGTAGATATTAGAGAGTAGTCCACACACAAACGCAATGGAGACGACTATCGTACCCACCACGATATTCAGTATCAGGTAGAGGTTGACTAACGCGCTCTGAGTCGCCTTAAGTAAGCCCTCATAAGTCCATGCACGCGCTCGGCTCTTGTCTATCACCTTCTCAATATCGCTATCTAATTTCTCTTGTGAGTAGCCCTGTTTTGCGACGAGTAGGTAGCCTGAACCAGTGATAGGGGAGTTTTCGTCTACAAACGACTTTGAGGTGAGAGCAATCCAGACTTTTCCTTCAAGTAGCCCCACGATTTTAACCGGTACAGGGGCGTAGTTGTCTTCTGATTCGGGGGTACATACGAAGTCACCCAGCTTGAAGCCCATGTTACGCGCAACATCACTAGAGATTATCGCCTCCGGCTGCCCCTCTCTTGGTGCTCTTCCCGTTACCAGCCTTACGCCGCACCGCTCCAACATAATGGCGCGGTGTGCCTCATCCATGCCGAAGAGCGGGAACATCATTCTTCCGAAGATAGTTCGTATCTGGAGTGTGTAGGAGTGCGCCCCCATCATCTCGCCCAAGCCCGGCACTTTCTTGATTTGTGCCACTACATCTGGGTCAACTGTAAGGTTGTTGCGAGGGGTAATACCTGTTACGTACTGATTATAGCCGTAGAGAGTGCTGATAGTGAGGTTAATGGAACGCACGATAGTGACCACGCTCGCCACAAGTGTGACAGCAATCATAATCACCATAACGACAGGAGCCGCCTTGCTGGGGTTACGCCGCAAAAAAAGGAAGGGGTTCAATACAGAAAACATGAGATTATTGTAGGTGCCCCGTATCGTTAAGTAGGGCGATACCCCGCCGTATCTCTTTTCCCTCTCGAAACCGCTCTTCGATGATAGAGAGGGAGGCGTTTGCTAGCCAGATTCGATTTACGGAGGAGACGGGGGCACCGAGAGCATCGTAGATAAGAACACGTAGGCTACCGCCGTGTCCTACAATGGCAATAGATTCAGAGGGGTACCGCGCTTTGATCTGCGCGAGAGCCGACACCATGCGCTCCCAAGCCGATTCCAGTGTCTCTGCATTGGGCGGGCGATTGATAAAGGAGTTCTCTTGGTATCGTGCAAACAGCTCCGCGTCTCCTCGCTCAATAATCTCGTTATGGGTTAGCCCCTCCCAGTCTCCGAGGTTTGTTTCACGAAGGAGCGGAGTTGTCTCGATACAGAGGTTGAGCCTCTGCGCGACAGTTTCGGCGGTTTGACGAGCGCGGGAGAGGTCGCTAGAGACGATACGCTGGGGAGGCGAAGAGAGATTCGCCAGCCGCTCTGCGATACGCCGCGCCTGTTCCAATCCCTCTTCGTTAAGCGGAATATCTGTCTGTCCTTGCATACGCGAGTCACGGTTCCAGTCCGTAATTCCGTGTCGAATCAGATATATCTGCCGTGAGTGTAGCATCGTTTAAGGCTTGCCGCCTGTTTTGGGAGGAATCTTTGCCTGCTCCTCCGTTAATAACAACCTCAAGTAGAGAGTAGTCGCTCTTATTGATGATAACCTTGACGGGCTTCGATTTGCGAAGGTTCTCTTCAATCTGCTTCTTCTGTTCTGGGGAGATATCCGGCGGCAGTTTTTTTGGCAACTGCATCTTCATCAGCACGGTGATACTGGGTTGACCGTTTGTCTTTCCTTCACTCATCCCTACCGCACTAAAAGCATCCAACTGCGGAAGGAGGCTTCCCACAACCTGTTGCATAGAGAAGTCTGTAGGAGCTGGGTTTTTTCGGTACTGCTTCGCATTGGGGTAGTAGATATAGAGCGTTTTACCATCGCACACAAACGAGTGGTCATTTTGGGAGGCGTTCGAGGCGGCTCCTGTCCCTTTTGCGCTCACATCAAATCGATAGTGGTTAGGTATCTGTACAAACACCTTTTGAGTAGCGTCTACCTTTGCGGGACCGTTTGCACCTGCCATGCTCTGATGCGTCATAATGACACCTTGGTAGGTTTTTGCCTTGAGATAGCGGTCACTTACTTTTTTGATGATGGATGCTACATCTTCGGCACGGCTAGGCAGTCCGCTCATGAGAGCAGTACAGGCAACTACAGTAGCGGTACACACGGATATGGGGCGGAAGGACATTCCGAAGGTCTCCTTTAAGGGGTATGCCTTCCCTGAGGATGGCGAATTGTTGGTTGAAAGTATACCCTGTTTACAGCGTTTTTTGAGATGCGATCACTCAGCGGCACGAAGAATTCTATAGGGGGAGCGGTACTTAATGGCGAACTTGCGCTAAAATGCCAGCCCCTCTCCGAAACGGAGAGGGGCTGACTTCAAATATTGAGGCTTTCGGAGCTAAGGACGACCTTCTCCTGGAGGTGGTCCCATCATTTTACGAAAACTCGCATCGGGCATCGCTTTGAAGGTGCGCGGGGTATACGGAAACTGCGCGGTTAGAACGTAGTAGTAAGTACCGTTCGGGTACTCTGGCGTTACGCCCGTGCGCCCGTTGAACTCATCAAGGTCGCCTGTGCCCTTAACATACTCATAGTCTTGTGCGAACGAGCCGTCGTAGATACCAGTGGGACCCGTCGGGCGTTCGCCCTCTTTCAGTCTGTAGCTAGATGCTAGCTCCTTCATGCCGCTATTAGGGTCTTTCGCATCGGTGTAGCCATAAGATCCATAGATAGGGTATCCGTCTGCGGCATAACCCACAAACGCTATTTTGTTTTTGTAGTCTCTCTTTTTCAGCAGTTCAAAGGGCAAACCGTGATAATGGTACGCACCATTCGGTTGGACGTGCGCGTTGCTTTTGTCTACGCCTAGCCCGCTTTCATGGGTGAGGATATAGCCTCCCAGTGCCTCGTAGTGCCACTTAGAGTTGTTGTTCCAAATCTCGGCGGTTCCTGGGTCGAAGGGAATCCCGTTCTCTGCAACACCAAATAGGAACCCGCGGTAATGCCTATTTTCCGCACTCTCCTTAGGCGATACAGGCACGCGATACGAGTACTGTTGTGCCTCAATGGTGTTGGGACACCACCGGTTGGGAAACTTTCCCGTCGGGTGATTGGGAATCCCGTTTGATAGG